>CAYFGC010000009.1:0-23300 GCA_964342625.1 uncultured Candidatus Poseidoniales archaeon
AATCTTGGCGGATTTAGCGAACGACTGGCCTGAAGAAGGAGAGTTGGTCGTTTGCTCGGTCAAAAGCGTGAAAGAAAACGGCGCATATCTAGACCTAGATACCTATCCCGAGAGAGAGGGTTTCGTATTCATTGGGGAGATCGCTACAGGATGGGTCAGGAACATTAGGGCCCACGTTAGAGAGGGCCAGAGAGTTGTGGCCAAGGTAATCGGAATTAAGAAAGAGAGGGATAGCGTAACCCTCTCGATAAAATCCGTTTCTGAGGAGCGTAGAAGAGATGCCCTCCAGTCCTGGAAGAACGAGCAACGGGCGTCCCAGATTATGAGGGTCGCGGCAGAGAGGATTGGTTGGAACGAGGAGAAGACGGCTGCAGTTTCCGAAGAGATGAGGGATTCCTTTGGCTCCCTTTATGGGGCTCTAGAGGAGTGCGCCATCACCGATAGTGCACTTGAGGATGCTGGATTCAAGGGTGACTGGATAGCAGCGGTTACAGAACTGGCAATCGAAAACATCGTCCCCCCGTTCGTGGAAATTAGGGGCCTGTTTGAGATCAAGGTTTGGGGTCCAGAAGGAGTTGATGCGATTAGCGGTGCTCTACAGGCAGCAGAGGATTGCGCAGAAGGGGAGGAAGAGGTCACTCTTACTTGCCATTATGATGGGGCACCCAACTACCGGGTCGACGTCAAAGCGCCAGATTACCCATCGGCAGAGGCTGTTTGGGAAGCGGCCCAAGAGGCTGCGTCGAAGAAGATCGTTTCCGTCGAAGGTTCGATAGCCATTGAAAGGCTCTGAAAGCCCCAATATGGGAAGATACTTCATGAACCTAATCGATGGGCTCGTCTTCGTCCATGGCTAGAACTAGGCTTCAACGCTGCACCAAGTGCAAGTCATTTGGCCTAGGTTCGAAGTGCAAGGAGTGTGGTGGAAAGATGGAGTCGGCGACGGCTCTGAAGTTCTCTCCAGAGGACCCACAGGGTGCTAGGCGAAGGAAAAGGCAGGATGCTGGAAGTGAGAAATGGGTCAAATCACTCCCTAGCCCGAGGAAGGATGATGACTCGTGAATAGGACCAGAGTCCATTGGCTCGAGGGAAAAGGACTCCCCAAGCACTCCATGATACTAGAAGCAGTGCCCGGAGTGGGCAACATTGGGAAGATTCTAGTCGACGGTCTGATTGAGAAGCACCCCTCAAGAACCATCGGATGGATTCTGCATCCCGACTTCCCCCCTCATGCGACAATGTCTGATGAGGGTTTGATCGGTCCACCAAGACTGGATATCATAGACGTAATTCTTCCCAATGGTGAGAGCGTTTGCATTGTCACTGGAGTCATGCAGCCGATGACCGCCCCCGGACAATTCGAGGTAGCGGAGTCGATTCTTAGATTGGCGAGCGATTCTGAGGCGAGTCGGTTGCTTGTTCTAGCGGGATTGGCTGCGGAACCAGACTGTCGGTCGATTTACGCAGTCTGCTCTGACAAAGGTTTCCGGAAGACTCTCGAGAAGGAAGACATCTTGGTGAGTAGAAGTCAGCCAAAGGGTGGGATGATCGGAGTCGCTGGAATGGTACTATCATTGTCCACAACACTTGGTGTACCTACTCTCGGAGTCATAGCGGAGACGGTCGGTGCTAGTTCCGATGTCCTCGCAGCGGACAGGATGGCGAAGTGGATAGAGCAGGCCTTCGAAGTACCACTGGATCTCGATCTTGACACCACTAAGGAGACTGCTGCCAAGTTGATGGAGAAGATTGGAGGCGATGGTTCTATTGAGGACTATCTTGCAATGGAGGAAACTGAGGCTTCATCGGACTTCTACGTCTGATTGGACCTACCTTCTCCTCCTTCTCTTGCTGTTCCCTCGTCCTCCGGATGAGGATTCCTCGACAGAAATTCTCCTTCCCTTGAATTCCGACTTGTTCATCGCCTTGATCGCAGCCCTGGCTTCCTTCTTGTCTGCGAATGTGATGAATGCGAATCCCCTCGGCTTCTTGGTTTCCTTATCCATTGCCATATGGACGTCATTCAGTTTCCCATGAACGGAGAATGCCTCCCTTAGGTCGTCTTCAGTGGCATCGTAAGACACGCCGCCAATGAACAGCTTTACTCCGAACTCCTTCTGGGCCTTGCCTCTGGCTTTCTTCATCACCTCTCTCTCCTTAGCGAGGTCGTCCTTGCTCGCCTTTCCAGTCTCCACCCTATCCATGCAGTCTCGGCATCGGAGTGGTTTTCCAGGAGTCGGTTTGAATGGGACCTTAGTCTGTGTTCCGCAGAGCGTGCACTTTGCGGGATGCATCTCCCTCTGAGGCCTTCCACCACCCCTTCCTCTCGAAGATGGCGACCTCTTGGCAGATTCCGGGATCTCGTGGGACCAGCCTCTCCTGTGGTCTGCTACTGGGGACAAGTATGGTCTTGCTCCGTCATGGCCCAGCATTGACTCTGCTTCGCTGGACCATCTCTCGCCGGGGCGGTTTAACTTCTGGATGTCTGATCCCCTGGGTATCTCGAAACCGTGTCCGAAGCCATTGGAGAGGGATCTGAACCCTCTGTAATCACAGCGTTGGCACTCGACGTTGAAGTCAGGAGTGGTCTCACTTGGGAGCAGGTTCTCCCCACAAGGAGGACAAGCTGCGTAGATGACTCCCAGGTCGGGGTTCCCCTTTGTCGTAGCCTTGAGCATCGGCTCGACATTGATGATCTTGGCACGAACGATATCACGCTTCCTCATCGCGTCGCCAGCTGATGGGATGAATCTGTCAACGATCTCAGAGACATAAACGTCAGCGAATAACTTCAGAGCTGGAACGGCCCTGTGGCCAGCTTCGTTGGTCTCTATGTGAAGGACGCGGAGTTCTGCAGTCTTCTCGTTTAGTCGGTTAACCTCTCCGATGATGACATCACCAATCTTGGGAGAATTTATCGGGGGTGCTGATGATTCTACAGAAATGACTCCAGAGTTGCTCACAAGGTTGCCAGAGAGTACAGCCACGGGACCTCTGTCGGTCATATAGAGGCCATGGCCCAATTCTTCCCCCGGACCTACTTCAACAGAATATCCAGGGGTTACTTGGTCTCCGACAGATGCTGACATCGGCTCGCCGAGCCGAAGACCCCCTATGAACGGTACGGATACCGAAAGGAGGACCTTCACGGGGGTGAGATTCTCCACAATGATGCTCTAGTTCTACCTCTCTTACTTGTATGGTGCGCATAGGTTTCAGGAAGTGCAAAGTCGAATTCCCCATATTTCTCTGAAAACCAACCGATTTGGTCAAAGAATTTCTGAATGTGAGTCGCCTCCGCACTGTGCATAATATGTGCAACTGAACCGATTGAAACTATTGTTTCAAGAAAAGGCCTGTCAGCTGCTTCTGACTGCGTCCCCCATGGAGGATTAGAGAGAACAAGATCTGCTTCGTGGAAATTACCTCCCATTTCACCGATTCGGAAATTTACGACATTTGCTCTTTCACTAAGCCCTAGAGACTCCAAATTCCTCCTGCAGACTTTGCAAGACCTCTCATCCACCTCCACAAGTGTCGCAGATTCTGCTCCCATCAGGATAGAGCCGATTCCCAATATCCCATTTCCAGAACCAAGGTCAACAACTCGGCAACCGTCGGAGATATCGTTGAAGGCATTGATGTCGAACAGCCATCTAGCTGCCAGCTCGCCCTCTGTCTGATATTGCTCCAAATCCAGGTTCTGCGTAGAAATTCGCTCCAACTTGGAGAGTTGAATAGCCAATGAGCGGAGGCGCATGACACTCCATTGAGCATGGGGGTTTGAATTAATCCAAAGACGAGATTTCAATGCATAGTTAAAATACTCTCGATAATTTTCTCCAAATATGGAGGTACTGGGGATAGCCTATATTGCTCTTGGGCTTCTTGCTGGGGCCTCTTTCGGATGGGCGCTGGCCAGAACAAAAAGTACTGAAGCTTCAAATTCAGCAGAGGAGGAGTTGATTCGTGCCAGAGCACTTCTAGAAGCAGGAAGCAAGGCGGAAGAAAGAGTTAGGGAACAGATGCTTGATGGATTCAAACTGGCTGCTGGTGAGGCTTTTTCTCTGGCTGTAGAGGCGGCTGACAAGCAGAAAGAGTCGTCATTCAAGAAGGCCACAGATGATCTAACAAATTCCATTGGCGAATATATTTCTGCGATCCAGGAAGCCAAAGAAAAGGACATCCAGAGAGCTGCTAAACTTGGTGAGAAGGTCGATAATGTCAGCTCACTAGGGACTACTCTTGCCCATGAAACTAGAGAGTTAACCTTGGCACTTAGAGGAGACTCCCAGGCACAAGGGGCCTGGGGGGAGGTCGTGGTGGAGAATCTGTTGCAGAGCATGGGCTTCGTGGAGGACAGAGACTATGTCAAACAAGAGTGGGACAGAGGAAAGGATGGTGAAAAGGGGAAGCGAGCTGACTTTATCCTGAAACTCCCCGAAAATCGCCAAGTAGTTATTGATTCGAAGGTTTCTCTTACTGCATACACGGAATATGTTAATGCAGAAGATGAGTCAGTATCGGAATCTGCAATGAAGGCTCACTGCAGGTCTATTAGAGAACACTCCAAGAAGTTGGCATCGAAAAACTATGAGGAAATGGAAGGATACAACACTCCAGATTTTGTCCTCATGGTAGTCCCATTGGAAGGTGCTTTCATCGATGCAATGAGGGAAGATCCAATGCTCTTCCAAGACCTGGTGGCCAATAGGAGAGTAAAGGTCGTAAGCGGGTCTACACTGATGCTAACACTAATGCTTATTCAAGAATTATGGAAGCGAGAAAAACAGTCTAAAAACCAGCAAAAGATAGTTGAAAGGGCCGGGAAGCTCCATGACAAGGTGGTTCTTTTCTTAGAGTCTTTCAGTGCCGTTGGATACGAGCTTGGACAAGCTTCTGATGCTTATGAGAGGGCGATGGAACAGCTTAGCTCCGGAACTGGGAATGTGATTAGGCAGACTGAGATGCTGAAGGAGCTAGGTGCGAAGACCAAGAAGGATCTACGAGAAAAAAGTGGTCTGAGGAGTCTAGCAGAAAGGGCAGAGGAGGAGTCATTGCCAGAGGCCGCTTCGGAGGGGCATGATTCACTGGGAGAGGCACCGGTTCAGTGAAGTCGTGAGGCTTCCTGAAGAATACACGGTGCTAGATCTTTCAAAGGGCCAGTGGATCCCACCAGAGACCATCTTCAGCATTGGCAAGTATGATGAGCTCAGACCTGGGATGTACAATACAGATATTTTCCATGGTGAGCGCTTCCTACATGTTGGAATAGACATTGGAGCCCCAGTTGGAACCCCTTGCCTGGCCTTCACTGATGGGGAGATATCGCATTTCGGATACAACCCTGAACCGGGAGACTATGGGAATGTCCTGATCACCAGGCACGAATTAGACGGAGTCCCCCTCTGGGCATTATACGGGCATCTTAGCTCTGAATCCATAGAAAACAAGATTGTGGGGCAGAAGATAGTTTCTGGTGAGGTCATAGCATGGTTTGGGAATGAGCATGAAAATGGCGGTTGGGAACCCCATCTCCACTTTCAACTATCTTTTGTGGAGCCTGAGACACACGACCTTCCGGGAGTTGTTGCCCCTAGAGACAGGGAAGAGGCTTTGAGGTGCTATCCAGATCCCAGACTGGTTCTTGGTCCGGTCTACTGAATTGATGTTAAATGCGTCTTCAATGACTCTATCGCAGGCATTTCAGATGGATCCTCACCAGTGAGAACCGCCATTCCAATTGATATCCAGTCTGTTACGTGAGCAGCGTATAGGAGCCTCTCCAGCAGGCTTTCCCCTTCGCATTCGATGACCCAAGTGGGAGAGGATTCTATCTCTTCGAGGAACCACTCAATCCTTGCACTTGTCCTCGGATGCAAGTCTTCGCACGAGAATAGCAATAAAGCACGATTACTGGCGGACTTGCTAGTCCATGCCACAATCTCGTTGTGATTCATCTCGGGCACTTCTGTGGCACCTGCGAACATTGCCGAGTTCTCATTCAACTGACAGGAAAAACGGTATGCTGCTGCCCCTAAGCAAGTAGGTGCGACTATCCCAATTTCACTTCCAATTAGAGATCTTGAAAGTGTGGCGGCCATTCCGGAGTTAGCAGACAAGTCTGAATCTGCAGATGCTTGAGAGAGTCTATCAAGAATATCAGATATCTCTTCTGAGCTTGGCCTTGGGAGAATGCCGAGTTCCCAGCATGCTGACAATTGGGTCCCGAAGATGTGCCCAAATGCTGAGCGGGGCATTTGTCCAGGAGGAACATTGAGGCAAACTGAATCCTCGGATTTCGAGAGAATATCCTCTAACTCGCCTCCGGAACATATTCCCACAACCGTCCCGCCCGCTGAAAGTACCTCTCTGACACCATCCAGAGTCTCTTCCGTATTTCCAGAATAAGAGGTCGCCATAACAAGCCATTCTGGACCCCACCAACTAGGTACGCCATAGTCGGTCCAGACCACGAATGGCAGCCCTCCAGAGTCATCTGATAGGGCCTTCAAGAACAACCCCCCTGCTCCTGAACCCCCCATTCCCAGACAGAGAACTCCGTTCCAGTCGGAGTCTTCGACCATGCCTAAGCTCGTGGACATCGAGGCATGGAGATCATCTACGAACTTCCTAGTGAATCCAGCCATGTCGCGATGGTCTAATTCGGAAAGCAATTCTTCGAAATCAGGCTCGCTCATTTTCCCCCTCCTTTACCAGAGACTGGCAGTGCCACCCACCCCCCATCTATGAAGCCGATGCGCAATTCAGCCGCCTCACCCTGATCGTCGTATGGGAGTGCGACGGTTGAGACCTTGTAGTCAGAAGGATCCATGAATTCAGCCGCAGAACTGTCTCGATTGAGTATCTGGACGGTGCTCTGTTCTGCACGCGCACACTCCACACTGGAAGACTCCATGTCCCGCCAAGTAGCTCCGGACCTCTCAAATCGATCCACCTTCCTTAGGATTGGGCCGTCCTTCTGCCAACTATCAACTATCCAGAGTGATTTCTTGAATCTGACCACGTCCCCGATAGAATAAGCAGGCTTCCTGTAACTGAGAGTAAGCCTTGTGACCTCAACCCCCTCATTGACTCCTACAACTGTTGAGCTCTCTTTGACCGAACCGCCGAACGACCTGGTTAGTTTCCTCCCCCATGTCCTTGCTAGGCTCTTGGAACCCAATTGGAGATCCCACCCCCCAGTAACCGGACCTTCTTTGGAGACGAAGAACATGGGATTTGGCTCCATCGACTGTAGCAACTCGTCCAAGGTCGATCTGAGGCTGGAAAGTTCCTCTTTGTTCAGTTTCCTCCCTGCTGACCTTAGTTGGACCGTTGCCTCGAAGTAGTCCCCATCCTTTCTCGTACAAGGAGTGCAGACCGCGTTGCTAGTCTGAAGAAGAGGAGAATGAGAGTCGTGAAATTCGTAACCATCAATGGTTCCTGAAACCTCAACATGCAACCTGTTAGTTCTCTGGTCAATTTCCTGGACTGAGAACTCCACTGCGACCTTCTTGGCCCTCTCCTCAAGTATCAGATTCTCCCTGATCCTGAGATCTGATATGCCTTCTCTGTCCATCGTGGACCAACCGCCCCTGATTTCGAATGAGTCGCACTTCGCACAGCGCCTCTGCTGAATTGTTTCTGGCATCTTCGATAAGATGGTTCTCTTCCTAAGGCAGGACTCGCATAGCCTGTCTGTGGATAATGGGGGGTCTGCTCCGCATGTGATGCAAAAGGCCCCCCCAGACATGCGATTACCGGTTCTCCGTCCAGCCCGCTCCGTTAGAAGGCTTCCTAGAGCATCTGGAGTCATTCCTCTGCATCTTGGACTGTTTTAGCCGAGATCTGACTCTTGAGGTGGATTAGTATTGAAATCCTGCTGAACGAATAGTAGCCGAGAATGCCAGATAACAGGGCATAGGTGACTAGGGCGGCGATTTCTCCAGTCAATTCGTCCCCTCCTTGTCAATCTCCCTGTTCAATAACTCCAACTCGGCCCTTAGGTTGTAGATAGAGTAGTTTAGCAAGACCAAGCCAATGAACAGGATCATGAATGAAATTGCACCGAAGCCCATGACCTGGAGAATCTCCGGATCGACCCCCGTCTCCTCCGACTCCCTCAGAATGACGCCTGGGTGCCGATTCCTCCAGATTGTTGTTGCAGCAGCGGTAATTGGGACTAGTATGAATCCGAACAAACCAACAGCAGCCAGTGTGTCCCTTGTTTCTTCCCCATCCGGCTGACTCCTTAGCGACATCACAAGGAATAATGCCACAGATGTCAGAAGGGCATATGTGTTCAATCTAACATCTCCCCAATCCCATGGAACGCCCCATTCAACAGAACCCCAAATAGGACCAGAGGTCACCACTCCCAAACCAAAGAGAAGCCCTAGTTCGGAGCCGATTACAACCATGCTCCAGCCCTTCTCTGAACGCTTAACATACCATGAAACAGCACCAAGGAATAGTAGGCAGAAGGACAGGAATGAGGACCATGCGAATGGAACATGCCAGTAGAGTATCCGATATGCCTCGGGCGCATTCCAAGAGTCAGGGTCAACCAAGGGGGCTTGGAAGAAGGCAAGGAAGGCCGTGATTGCAGCGCATAACAACCCCACTAAAGTAATGATGACTGCAGAGTCTCTGAAATCACTCACAACTCTGCGAAAAACAACACAGTGATGAATGCTGTTGGTCAGTAATCTGGAATCAGCACGGCTGAGAGCCACACGAGGGCAGATAGGAGACTAGCGACGATACAAGTAACCAATGGATCGTGTATGGAGAGGCCCCACGTCATCCCATTATCGATAATGGAAGAAAGTGCATCTGTCAACTCCAGGAAGGGCCAGACCATTACTACAAGCAGGAGCGGAGCAGGCGCGGCTGAAGACCTAGAAAGATCGGAAACCAACAAGTGTAGGGCAGTGGATGCAATCGCCAAGTCCATCATAGCCAAGGCAGGAATCCACAACCAAGTCAGAACCTCGGAGGAGACTTGTTCGTCAACGGAACCGGAAAGAACGAGCCAAGAAAGGTATGTTACTGGAATAGGCAGTAGAATAGATGCTCCGGAAATTGAGAATGCAGGTCGTGCCATCGGTCCGGATACAGCATCCCACCAGCGACCACAATCGGACTCAGAAAGTCTGGAAACCAGTGCTGGTGATGAGATAGATGCGATAAAGGCCGGAGTTAGTACCAAGGCAGCGAGGAGACGGCTATCATGCAACTGGAGGTCGTAATCACCCACCAAGGCATAAGAGAGGAGGATAGCAACGATTGCCGGAGTTGCCCTACCAACCGTTTCTATGGGATTCCGGAGTTCCATCCTAATCGTCCAACGAATTAGAGACGAGATTGCACGTTGCTCGCTTGATTGGACTGGTTCGGGCAGTTGGGAGGGGGCTCCTGATGATTCGCCGGTAGATTCGCGCAGAATCCTGTCTTCGATTGTCAGTATTCTATCTGCACATGAGGAGAGGTCTTTGTCATGAGTCGCCACCAATATCCCATGGTTGCGGGAAGATAGGGCCCTAATCCATCCCTTCAGTGTCTCCTTTGCGGAGTCGTCTAGGCCCTCAGATGGTTCGTCTAGAAGGACTACTCTGGGAGACTCGCTGAGTACTGCAGGGGCCAAACCGCACAATATGGATAGGCGGCGCCTGAGTCCCCCGGAAAGATGTGCGACGCGATCTTCGGACCTATGACGGAGGCCCCATTGATCCAATAAATCCGCTATTTGCTCTTCTTTAGAGTGAATTCCTGCGACGGAAAGTGATACTGCCAGCCTCTCTGAAACGGTCTCTTCTCCGGAGATTCCCCCATTCTGAAGCGTCAGACCCATGGGAGGAGGGGGGTTTCTGCGACCATCTGAGTCTCTAACCAATATTGATTCCCCTCCCTCGTGCCAGATTACTTCACCGGACCTCAATGGCAAGATTCCAGCGAACGCCTCTATCAGGGTCGTCTTTCCGGACCCATTGTCCCCCATCACTGAAACTATTTCTCCGGCTCCTATGTTGACAGATGCCCCCTCCAGAACCTTGGATGGGCCTCTGTGTACCTCTATCCCCTTTACTTGGGCCAACGGGGATATGGTCATATTGGGTCGACAGGGGGCTGTCATATTGAGTGTTCCATGACTACGAATCCCTCTTTAGAGCAATCATCTGGGGCCAATCAATGACCAGGGACATCGACTTTCTCTGGGGTCAGCTAGAGGCAATTGACTTTCTCTGGATTGCTATTCTCTTTTTGGTTGCAATCGGACCGATGGTCTACGCTGGCTGGAAAGGTGATAGTTTGGCGCTTGCAATGGTGCTCTCACTACTTCTCGTCCATTTCGTCCAGTACTTCTTGTCGTCCCTCCAGCACGAGTTGTTGGACTTCTTTCCTGTAGACATTTTCGGTCTGATACCTGCTTTGTCCGGGGAACCGTCCCATTTCCACCGGATGTTCACTTCTGCCTGGTTGCATGCCGACTTTATCCATGTTCTTGGAAACATCCTCGTGATAGCTTTGGCTGGAGTGCCTCTCGAGCAGAGATTGGGAGCAAAGAGGTGGGTTGCTGTGTATTTCATAGGATTCCTTGGTGGTAACATTGCCTGGGTCTTGTCCCACCCGGATTCATATTCCCCGGCAATTGGTGCTAGTGGGGCTGCATTCGGACTCCTAGGGGCTTACTTGGCCTGCTGGCCTGAAGACAAGATCGAGTTTCCCCTACTTTTCCTAATCAGGGCTTGGCCCGTGTGGCTAATTGCATTCGTCCGACTAGGGCTCGAGATTTTCCACATGTACTCGATTCAGAGTGGCACGGCGGGAGAAACCAACATTGCCCATATGGCACACGTGGGTGGATTCTTCCTAGCTTACCTTCTCGCGAGGCCAATCGCAAAGGGAGCTCCGAGCCCTATTGGCGATATTGGTACTTCAGGAAAATCTTCTTCATTGTCAGATGACATAAGAAAGCAGGCTACTGCTAGGATGGGAGACTTGCATAACGACCCTTGGGATTCTGCGGGGAAAAACCTGGAAGGAAGAGCGGCAAGAATTCTGACCAGATTGAGAGAAGAAGGGGACGAGTTGGAGACCAGGAGGGCATGGCTAGAAGAGCTGGCTGAGAACACAATCTGCCCTGTTTGCGATGGGGAAATCGTCGCTATCGACGACAGGGGGGTATGCAGATTGAGTTGCTCCCTGTCCCCGACTCACATTAGGTGGCCATAAGTGGCAATCTAGCAGACACTTACAGGTTGGAGTTATACAGGTCTTGACTTTGGCTCTCTAAGAGAGCCATGGTCAGAGGTCCAGGAAAGTTCTTCCCATTTGTCATCGCGATTTTGGTTTTCTTGCTTGACGTTCCCATAGGGTACGCTCATGTTCCGGATGTAGAAAATTCTGATTCTATGGCATTTATTGGTGAAGAAAGCCCAACTATACCGCCATTGATTTGCGAGGGGAAAGAATGCCAAAAAGATCGCAATCCGAGCCACACCCCTCTCGATTCTACCCCTCCAGCCATGGAGTTCGGATGGTGGCATGGATTCTGGTCCGACTCTGACTCCAATGGTTTCGATGACCGGCTCCAACTTATCGTGACCGGAGAAAGGGAATCCGTCTCATTAACTTCGATCATTGGTGATGATGGCAGAGGCACTGTTGCGATCATTGTCCATTATGCATGGCATCCGGGAGATTCCGACATCGATTCTTTGAGAGGAGTAATCGAGCAACATGGATGGAAAAATGAAGGATCTTGGTTCATGGTGATGGATCATCTAGATGCTATTGTCCTGGATCACGTTCCTGTGAGTTCTCTAATCGAAGTGTGGGGCCTAGATGGGGTGGTCCTTGTCGAAGAGCAGAGTGTCATTGTTCCCTATCTGGACAAGGCTACGAAAGGTTCCAAAGTTAGGACCTCGGGGGTATATGACGAGGCTTTGAGGGATCTTGGATACCATGGTTCCGGCAAGGTAATCGCCATTCTTGACACTGGAGTCGACAACGAGCACTTCTCACTTGACGATTTCTCAGACAATAACAAGGATAACACAAAGGATCCCGACGACATAGAGGATCCAAAATGGGTTGGTGGATGCGATGCTACTGGAGTAGGGCAATCGGGATGCAACGATGAGGATCCGGATGATGGTGACGGGCATGGGACACACGTAGCTGGAATAGCCCTAGGAACGGGAGACTCTAGCAGAGTTAACCAGGGATACTCCCCCGGATCTTATCTGGTCGACGTGAAAGTCATGGAAGACTATGGTGGAGGAAACTCCCAGTCAATCCTAGCCGGAATACAGTGGGCCATTAACAACCGAGACACTGATTGGGGCAATAATGCATCTAGCAGAGGCATCCACGTACTTTCGATGTCCTTCGGCAGAGCTAGCTCTGCTGTTGGAGACAGTAACGAAGATGGGTCATCTGCAGAGGGCAATCTCGTCAATCAGGCCTCAGAGAGTGGCTTGGTATGTGTGGCTGCAATTGGAAACGATGGAGCGAACAATGTGAACTCCGTGGGAGCGGCGGATACCTCGATCACCGTTGGATGGCTGGATGACAAGAATACCATAGACCGCAGTGATGACTCGATTAGCTCAAACTCAAACTACGGTCCAAGGACCGATGATGAAGACGGAGATTCGTGGGATGAAATGAAACCATGGGTTGTGGCTCCTGGTTCGAACATCAACTCCGCTCAACATGCTGAATCATCAGGCATAATACCTGGTTCCGAAGTAAATAGAGCGAGTGACGACTACACCCAGTTATCTGGATCTAGCATGTCAACTCCGGCGGTGGCTGGACTTGTCGCAATAATGCTAGAAATTGGCGAAATGCGTAAGATGCCATTCATGGACGAGGATGAGCCAGGAATAGAGAGATATGAGGCTATCAGGAGTTTCCTCGCAAGTGGTTCTGAGTTCAGAAATGAATGGTCAGTAGATGAGACCTGGCAAGACAACAACTGGAACACCAGATATGGTTTCGGAATTATTGATGGGGGTGAAATCGCAAGTGAGATGTTCGACAACACTGGAGGAGGTGGCGGTGGCGGTGGTGGCAGTGGGAACCAGACGTCGGGACCCGGGGCAAACCAAGAAGGACATTGGGTCGAGATTGAAAGCCCTTCAGCTTACGCTTGGCTGGTAGAAGGTAGAGGGTACAACCTTAGGGGGCACATCAACGAGCATGGCGAGGACAATGGTACTATCGAGGAGGTTGTCGTAAAAGTTGAGATGGAGTTCAGAGAGTCTTCGGATACCCCCAAGCAGAGGTCTATTCTGGTAAACTGGTCGAATCCTACGGGGATAACCAACTGGACTTCACCATTCGAAGTTCCTGACCTCCCAGATGAATACACAGATGTTTCAATCACTGGAATGGTTGCGGCTAGGAATGACATAGGGAGGTGGAGCAATACAACCGAGTACTTCTTCCCGGTTGGCAGGGTCAACATCACACTAGAGGGTCCTAGTGGCCAGGGTAATCTAGATGGAACGGTAGAGGTCCATGGCCAGTTCCAATCAATTGGGAATGCTACAATTCAATGGAGGCTGGACAGCGAGGAGTGGCAAGATGGCCCCTACTACCATGACGGAGAGTGGACCATTGAGGACCAGGAGGGGATGAGGCATGCAACCTCCCGTTACAAGGGAGATGGTAGTATCGATCCCGACTATCAGGGGCATGCATATTGTGTACACATGTTCAAAGCGGCTCAGAATTCTGGGAATAGCGTCGACTGCAAAGACGATGACGATGGTTGGACCCAATGGAGTTTCAACTGGGATACTACTCAGTATAAGGACGAAGAATACAGGATCTCAGTGAGGGTGATTAGCGCAGTTGGTGTTACTTCTGAAGAGATTAGGAGAGTTGTCAGAGTTGACAACATAGACCCAATGCCAGACTTGGTTTTCGTTAGTAAATCAATTTCGGTCCAGGAATTCGGAATCCCGATGCAGGAGTCGTATGTTAACACATTCTTGGAAGTCAGGGCGACCATTAGGAATACTGGAGATCAGGCTGCAACTGATGTGGGGGTCATCCTAGAGGAATGGGGGGAGAGGCGGGACGAATACGTGATTTCAAACATAGACACGGGCCAGTTCGTTGAAGTTGTACTGTACTGGAATCCAATGGATTCAGGGGATGCTCTGCTATCAATATCGATAGACCCGTTGAATTCAATTCAAGAGTTAGACGACAGCAACAACGATCTTGTTGGTACTTTCTCCGTAGTCCCGAGGCCCCCAGGGGTCGATCTTGCCATAAGAGCAGGATCAATTTCTGCAGTGACAGTCTCTAGCCCGATTCCCAGGCCTGACGAGTCGGCTGTTATCCAGGCAAGGGTTGACAACCTTGGTTCGCAGGACGCTGTCGGAGTCTCTGGTACCCTGGAAATGATGACTGAGAGAGGGTGGGAATTTATTGGAAATTCAAGTGCACCGCTGATTCTGGGTGGCTCTCATTCGATGATTTCTTTTCCGTTTGCCCCAAACGTTTCTGGGCCACTAGAAGTGAGAGTCAGCGTCATTCTGGAAAGCGGAGGGGACAATGACTGGGCCAACAACGCACGCATCAAGACCCTGCTGGTTGACAGTACGACGTTATCGGGTCCAAGAGATGCTGCCCTGAATCCAGGAGAGTCTCCCCTTGCCATAGTGAGCCTAGACAGCGAGGAGGGTGACGACCTGCTAATTGGGGAGAAGGATGGAACCCTGTTAATGTACAAACTAACTGAGACTAAATCGTTAATTGAATGCAATAATGTGATTGAAGAGAGATGGTCCGGAGATATTTCCATTATCGGCACGGATGATGGTTTCGCACACATTGTGTGGACAAGGCGTTACATGGGGCCAAACTGGTTCCTAATGCAGACCCTAAGCTACTCGACCATCGACTCGAGTTGTAGAATTGCCCCCCCTCAGGACTTGCTCCCCGGGATTCCTCTTTCAGATGGCAAGTATTGGGGCATTGACATGGACATAAGAGACTCAGAAATTCTTGTTTCTGGCTACCACAGGGATGTTTTCAGCGGAGGTAGTCTAGAAGACGAGACTAACATCTTCCTAATTCACTCAGAAAGCCCGCTATCGTCTGATGACTGGTCTCTGCAAACTGGAATAATCAGAGACATCGAGGCTGATCCTTCCCAGGTTGATTCGCTATCGGTTGAATTCGGGCATGAGCAGGCACATATCCTCTATCAAACCATCAGGAATGACACCACTGGAAAGGACCGTCTTGGCGTTTGGTACTCACATGGAAAGATTGGGCAGGAGACATGGGCATATCGAAAGGCGGTTGGTGACGAGTCGGCCCTGCCAATGCTGACGGTGATAGAGGATGATGACGGGGATACTTTGGTTTCACTATGGAGGGAAGGGGACCCACAGGATTCCGAACTTGTAGTATTCGTGACCGATTCAAATTTCATGACCAATAGTGGGATGGAAACGAGAATCCCAGCGAGGGGAATGGCAGGAATCGGCGTGGTGGAGTCCGAGAGAGGCATCCAAGTTCTATTCGATCGGGTTGGCGCCAGTGGCCCCCAAGTAGAGTATGGGCTGATTGACGTTGATGGTGGTTGGATAGGTCTCTCTGACGCTCTGGTCAGGGGACAATACAAATCAATGGATAGGTCTGAAGATTCTGGGGAAACGATGATGATAGTCTCATCATCTGACGGCTGGCAAATAAGGACTCTGATTGATGATGGTTCTTCTAGACAAGGTGGGAGCCTGTCTGACCAGCTTAGATCTTCCCTAGGTCTGGACCAAGAGAGTTTCGAAATCCTGGTCATTGGCGTCGCATTGGCGGTTCTGATACTGGGGATGGTGACCTTAGTGGGGCTTTCGGCACAAGGAGTCAGATGGGTGGGCAGGAGAGGTTCGATTGACAAGGATGCTAGCGTGGTCATGGAGGATGACGTAGTAGATCTAGTAGGTGGAGAAGATATCTCAATTGGCTCGGACGAGGTCGAAATAGTTCACGATGAGGACGAGGTTGTTGCAGTAAGCGGACGTGATAGTAGGAGAGAAAGGAGGAACAAGAGAAAATCCGAGAAGGAAGGTCCGCTAGGAGATGATGATTCCGAAACCATAGAGCCAATGTTGGAAATGCCGAACCCAGATTCTCCATTAGCGTCCCCAGTTGCTGTTCAAGTTACATGCTCGGGATGCGGCAGCAGGTTCGCAACTGAACCGGGGATCGTGTCAATGAAGTGCCCAGTTTGCGGATCGAGGATAGGTCTCTGAGGTCAAGGGATGCCTGCGATTCTACTCGCTTCTGCCTCTGAAAGAAGAAGGGCAATGATGTCAGAGCTCTCTGAAGTCGGTGGGAAGGAGATACTATTCAGCACGTTAAAGGAACTCGAGCCGGGTCCTTCAGCTAGTCTTGAGGTTAATTTGCAAGTCGAAGCCTCCTGCATGCATAAGGCGAGATCGGCTGCATCGGAGCATGTTGCTATTGAAGATCAAGTGGCGGAAATTATAGTGGTCTCTGACACACTAGTTGAGGATCCAGACGATTGTCGTGCCGCTTTGGGCAAGCCAAAGGACAAGATTAGCGCTGCTTCGACCTTGATTAGGCTATCTGGCAGGCGGCACAAAGTTTGGTCTTCCACAGCGATAATCACCAGAAATGGTCCCGGAACGGAAGTTGGTTCGGATTGGCATGCGACGATCTGGACGGATTTCTCAATTGTTGAATTTGATGAAATAGATGCGAACACAATGGAGGAGCTGATCAGAAGTGAGTCTTGGATTGGAAAGGCTGGAGGGTATGATCTAGCCGGAAAGGCTGGTTCTTTAACAAGGATAATCGAAGGTGAGGATGTGACGGTTCTCGGCTTCTCCTCCCGTGCATTCAGCGAGATCAAGAAATTACTACTCTAGACGAAAGTGACTCCGCCGAAATTCAAGACGAAATCTCGTTGGATATCGTCGAACCAGTCAAGCATTGACGAGTCGAAGCGGATAGTACAGACCTCGTTATCGTGAAGCAAGTCGTCTTGAATCCCCTTTAGGGTTCCCGGTGCAGCTCCACAGGAAACGCATGCACCATCCAGATCGATGACTAGAGAAAGTGCCCTATCCCCATTATTTCTAACCTCTATTTCCCCGCTGGAAACGACCAGGGCGCCACCATGCCCTTCCAGTGCCGCCCTAACTGGGCCAAGCCTTGCCATCAGTGCCGGGACCAATGATTTGTCTCCGGTCTCGAATAATTCAAGAAGGGACAATGAAAGAAGCCTAGAATTCTCGATTGGGTCATTTTTCTCTGAGATCCGACGCTCTGCCTCTTTCTGGATGGCTTCGCTAATCTGGGACCTGTAAGTTTCCTCGAGGTTGTCTGAGACTCCCGCATCACCCCTATTGTTCATCCAATTTATGCGAATGTGAAGGCCATTATAGGGTCATCTAATGAAGCAAGAGATTGAATAGTCATGAAGTTCCGGTAAGAATGAGAGGATTGGTGCATGTCATTGCTGGAGATTAAAGACCTGTACGCAGGCATTGACGGAAATGAAATTTTAAAGGGCATAAACCTGAAAATTGGACCTGGTGAAATTCATGCTATTATGGGTCGAAACGGCAGTGGAAAAACGACAACTGCGAATATCATAATGGGTCACCCGGACTTTGAGGTAGAGTCGGGCGATGTGTTGCTTGAGGGAGAGAGCCTGCTGGAATTAGAATCGTGGGAGAGAGCTCGGAAGGGCGTCTTTCTCTCGTTCCAGTATCCTCAGGCGGTTCCGGGACTTCAGGTTGGAAATTTCCTCAGGAAGTCGGTTGCTAGCATTAGAGGGGAGGAGGAAGCTAAGGGTTCTGCCTTCCGAGATCGATTGACTAAGGCGATGGAGGCTCTCGATATCCCACGTACCTTCATGTCGAGATATGTCAATGATGGTTTCAGCGGAGGGGAGAAGAAGCGCTTCGAGATTCTACAACTGATGCTACTGAGGCCTCGACTTGCAGTTCTCGATGAGACGGATAGTGGCTTGGACATAGATGGGATAAGAACTGTATCCGAAGGAGTAAATGCGGCAATCAGAGGATCTGATTCTGGAGCATTGATTATCACTCACTACTCTAGAATTCTGGAGCATGTGCAGCCAGATATGGTGCATGTACTGTTGGATGGCAAGATTGTATCCTCAGGAGGACCTGAGCTGGCTACAAAACTTGAAGAGAAGGGCTACGAATGGCTGAAACAAGAATGAGGTGATCAGGTGGGAGATAACAGTGAAGCCCGTGGTGCAGTGGGTGAGTACAAGGCTGGATGGCATGACCCTGAAGAATCAACAATTAGATTCGACTTTGGCCTTTCAGAGGAAGTAGTCAGAGAAATCTCCAATCTAAAGAATGAGCCGCAGTGGATGACTGATATCCGAGTTAAAGCCTTCAATCACTTCTCTAAGAGAAAAATGCCAACATGGGGCAATATGTCGATGTTGGAAGAGATTGACTTCGACAACATCTGCTACTATCTCCGATCATCAGACTCTACTGAGAAGGACTGGGATGACGTGCCCGAGGACATCAGGAACACTTTCGAGAGACTGGGAATTCCTGAGGCAGAGCAGAAGTGGTTGTCTGGAGTAACCGCACAGTATGAGTCGGAGGCAGTATACCACAGCATCAGAGAGGACTTGGAAAGCCAGGGGGTGATTTTCCTGGATATGGACAGCGGGCTCAGGGAATATCCAGACCTAGTGAAAAAGTGGTTCTGTTCCGTGGTCCCTTACTCTGATAACAAATTCTCTGCACTAAATACCGCAGTCTGGTCTGGTGGATCATTCATCTATGTGCCAGAAGGGGTTCACGTTGAGATGCCAGTACAGGCATACTTCCGAATCAATGCAAAGAATATGGGACAATTCGAAAGGACCCTGATTATTGCCGATAAAGGAAGCAGCATCCATTACGTCGAAGGATGTACTGCTCCTACATACTCTACTGACTCACTACACTCTGCGGTAGTGGAATTGATTGCACTTCCGGGTTCACACATCCGGTACTCGACTATCCAAAACTGGAGTTCAAATGTTTACAATCTAGTCACAAAGAGAGGAATAGCGCATGAAAAGGCCAAGATTGAGTGGGTAGATGGCAATATTGGAAGTAAACTCACGATGAAATATCCTGCTGTGATTCTCAAGGGAGAGGGCAGTCATGCAGAAGTAATTTCAGTTGCATATTCCGGGGAAGGTCAGCACCAAGATGCTGGGGCTAAGATTCACCACCTAGCATCCAACACAACTAGTAAAATTCTCTCAAAGAGCATCAGCAAAAATGGGGGCAGGGGGTCTTACAGAGGGATGGTTACAGTTTCGCCCAAAGCGGATAACTGCAAATTGAACGTGGTCTGTGATGCACTAATCCTGGATGAAGGTAGCAGGTCGGACACATATCCCACAATGGAAGTAGCGAACGCAACTGCAAGGTGTGAACACGAGGCGAGTGTTTCGAAGGTTAGTGATGAGCAATTATTCTACCTAATGAGCCGTGGACACTCGGAGGAAGAATCCCTGGCGATGATTGTCAACGGTTTCTTCGAACCCTTCACAAGAGAGCTTCCCATGGAATACGCGGTGGAACTCAATCAACTGATGGCTCTTGAGATGGAAGGAAGCATAGGTTGAGGTCGAATAATGGATTCGGCCTCGCGATACCTAAGAATGGAGACGCCAAACAAGGCAGATCATCTTTGGAGGTACACCCCCTGGAAGAAGGTGCACCCTACTGGGGACTTATCTGAGATCCCAACTCTAGGTCAGCCCGAGATTAGTCTGAGTCTTATTGACGGTTCGAAGGCCCCAAAAGGAATCGAATTGAAACGCGGTGGTTCCGGAGAGCCAGATTTCTCAATGAGCAGCGCTTTGACAAATTCATTCCTCCATGCTTCGGCTAAAGATTCACAATGGACGTTGGTCGCGGACAGAGGTTTCTCTTCCGACAAGCCCGTGATTCTTGATGTTGAGGCGAGTGGTTTTCCATCCGTAGCACACATCTCAATGGAAATAGGAAAGATGGCGGAGTTTGAATTGATTACCAGGGTAACTGGCAACAGTGAATGGTTCGGACTACTAAGGACAGGTCAGATTCAAGACGGAGCAGTGGTGAATGATGTTGTAATCGGCCTTCTGGAAGGGGGCACCATGCTACGCTCCGACCGAATTGAGGTTTGCCGGGATGCACAGGTCAGAGCAGGGACCGTTTCTTCTGGTTCTGATAGAACGAAGAGCGATCTTCGTTACATTATGGGGGAAACTGGTGGGAACATCAGGGTCCTGGGATCAATCCTATCTGCGGAATCTATGCACTTGGATCACCACATAGAAATCCACCATGAAGCACCTGAAACATTCAGCCGACTATCATGGCACTCTGCTTGCGGAGGGAGCAGCAGGACCATCGGGACTGGGATGCTGACTATCAGGGAAGGTTCCAAGGGAGCTGATGCAGCGCAGATTTTTCACAATCTATTGCTCTCCAAATCAGCGGAAGCGGATTCGATCCCGGAACTGGAAGTAATGGAGAATGATGTAGTTGGTTGTGGGCATGGAACGGCAAATGGGCCAATAGACGAAGAGCAGATGTTTTACCTCAAGACCAGGGGATTCGACGAGGAAAGCGCGAAGAAATCATTGATAGCGGCATTCCTCAATTCTACTCTCTCGGAGATGGGTGGGGCAGAACTACACGAATGGCTCGTAAGCGAGTTGACCCTACAATTGGAGGCCCTCAATGCGTGAGTGGGGAAATTGATTTAGCCTGATGACAGGCGCTATTGACGTGGACACTGACCATTGCAAGGGTTTCCTCTGTCCCTGCGGTTTCAAAGGGGATGCAATTCCAATGCGCCAGCACATGGAGTGCCCCCGTTGCTTCAGGGTTGTAGAGGCTTGTTGCGAAGGAGTTCCCGAATATTGCTAGGCTTCCAAAATAGTTTGGTTAGTTTTGGCAGATGATTATTGGTGAAATCTAAGAGGTTGGCCCTTACAGGATTGATTGTGGGGCAGATAATTCTAAAAAATGGACTGGTGGAAAAAAAACATGAGGAGAAAGTCTCCAAGATTCTAGGCGGAGTGGCATTTGGGTATCTGGCACTGTGCTTTTTGGCCCCTCTTTCTCTTCCTTCTAATTCAGTACCGGAGCTCTCAGGGAGGGCGAATGCTATCGATTATGCATTCGAAAACAGTTGGGGCAATAATGGGCATGAAGAGGGGGGTTCTATTGGTCACGACCAGTCGTTGCACGGTGGTAAATTTGCATGGAGTGAATTGAATCCAATTTGGGCACTTGCATACGGATTTGGCGACATAAATTGTCATCAAAAATACGAGAGATCGTGGGAAATAAATGGAAACCAGATGCCAGTATGTGCCAGAGACATCGGGATATTCTCGGGTTTCTCTCTGGGGTGCCTGTTCTTCTTGCTGAGGGGCTTCAACAGATGGACAGTTAGGGATACGTTTCTCTCAGTTTTCAGTGACGAGTGGCTAATAGAGATATACGAGAAAGACAGGAGGATGATGGCGATGCTATTGATTATGGGCATAGGTCTGATTCCAATGGGAATTGATGGTTCCACCCAATTGCTTCTTAATTCATACGAGTCCAATAATTTGCTCAGGATAATCACCGGATTGGGTTCGGGATTTGTTGGTGGTTGGTGGTTTTGTTCCGCTTTCTCGGCTAGGCCCAGATTCTTCATGGAGGCTGCCAAAGTCACGCTTCCTGCGGGTTCTAGACTAGTAGTAAAGTGATATTCACTTCCCTAGCCACCAATCTACCAAGGATTCGATATTCTCAGGCGGGGGACTCCCTTCCACCCCACTACCTACTATCGACAATCTGCTGATTGTTTCCACCAATGCACGTTCATTTCTTCCTGATTTGGCCATCTGCCCCATGAAGAATCGTATGTGAGTACTTGGATTGTTCGACTGCCATTTACTAATTTCCTTGCGAAGGGGCCAGATTGCTAGAACAAGTCTTCCAAATGGGAAGAGATCCCCCCTCAGCTGTGATTTTGGCGCCTCTCGACCTACTAGGTTCATCCTCCGATATACCCATCCCAATTCCTTTAGGAAGCTGATTATCCTCTGAGTATGCCTCTTGGAAACCGACCGAACTGGACCCATTGAAGATCTGAGCTCGGAGATCTCAGCCGAATTGATCAGGGAGAGAGTGCCACAAACAGAGGACATTGAGTGGTTAAGTATGTTTTTTGGGTAATTTTGGCGTTCTTTAACCATAGATTTCAGACCCTTATTGTGACTTTCTTGGGCTGATTTTAGGACCCTCCATGGGGCGACCCCATCTAACCACCCCAGTTTTGTCTTCTTTGACTCAATGCCGATATCTGAAAGGGTGCTTTGATTCTGTGATTCTCTTATCATAGTACTAATCTGAAATTGATCGACTTGCTCCATTTCTACATTTATTGGGACTGGATTGCTTTTCATGAATGAGCGAATTGCATCCCTCAGAGAGGATCGAAGTTGATTCGGGGTCCCTTCATTTGAAATCGGACCCAATATCGCACCCATGTCAAATGGGGTTGGCATTTCCGCCTCTCCCGAGAGTAGTTGCCGATACCCCTCTCTGATACGGATCTGCAATTCAGATGTCTCAAAGTACTCTTCTTTGCTAGAGAGGCCTCTTAGAGTCCCCTTCCTTATCCTCTCCAATGCAATTTCTGGATCACAATCGACCCAGATACAAAGATCAGGTATTAATGCTGCTGAGTTCATCTGAGCGGTCCTCTCTAGCCCGATTCCTCCAACTATTCCCTGATACACAAGAGAAGAGTGGATATTCCTTCCACTTACTACTGCCCTGCCTTCTTGAAGTCGCGGAAGTATCCACCCGTGTGAGTGATCTAACCTATCTGCTGCGAAAAGGCCAGCCTCTTGGTCAGGAGTTAGCTTCTGCCTCCTCACTGAATCTATTGCCAACCTCCCTAATGCGTGATCCCTCCTGGGTTCTGCTGTGACCTCTACAGATTTGAAGCAGAACTCGGATTGGAGAACCTCATGAACAATCTGTGTTGCTAGGCCCTTTCCACTGCCATCCCCGCCTTCAATTGAGAACAGATACATGCGACTCTCCTGATGCCTAATGGCGGCTACCAGAAAACTGTTCCTTAGACAATGTCACCAGCCCCATGCCAATCAGAATTAGTAAAGGTCCGATGAAAATCATCCCCCTGCTCCAGAGTCCTAGGAAGGAAAGCCACCAAGATCTCCTGTAGCTATTCCC
>CAYFGC010000010.1:0-23298 GCA_964342625.1 uncultured Candidatus Poseidoniales archaeon
ATCGGAACAAAGAGGTGCGATGCGCATAATTCATTTCAGAAGTAGCGTCCGCGAACTATCATGGCACACGTACTAGAGACTGGATTCGAGATTTTACAAAGAGACAACCCCAATGGTAGTCCTACTGTGATGGGATACAACATAATCAACGGAGAGTTGCGTTCTTCCAGTGATGGAGAGACCTTCGAAAGCAGGAATCCGGCATGGACGGATGACTGCCTTGGAGTATTTCCTCTTTCCACCAAGAAAGATGTACACGATGCCTTGGAATCCGCCAGAGATGCATTCTCAGAATGGTCTAGGACTCCTGCTCCTTCAAGAGGGCAAATCATTGGTAACATGGGAAGACTGCTGATGGAGTACAAAGATGACATTGTCAGAGTCGAAACTAGGGAGATAGGGAAGACCCTCAAGGAGAGTGCAGGAGAAGTCCAAGAGGCGATCGACACGTGCCTATTCTTCCAATCGGAGGGAAGGAGGCTGTACGGTCAGACAGTTAACTCAGAATTGCCAGACAAGGAGCTTTTCACATACAGGAGACCCCTTGGCGTATGTGGAATCATCAATGCAAGCAACTTCCCTTCAGCTGTCCCTTTCTGGAAGATGATTCCAGCAATAATGTGTGGAAACACGTGTGTATGGAAGAGCCCTCAGGACTCTCCGCTACTGTCATTCATGTTAACCAGGATAATGCATGAGGCAGGTCTACCGAATGGGGTGATCAACCTGATTCATGGAAAGGGCAGCGGGGCTGGGCAATACCTAGTTGATTCTGCGGAAGAAGGGTTGGTGAACAAGATCAGTTTCACCGGATCAACCTCAGTGGGGAAGATGATTGGCGAGGTTTGCGGAAGGAATCTCGTCTCCTGCTCCCTGGAGCTAGGGGGCAAGAATCCCTTGGTGGTAATGCCTTCAGCCAATATTGACAATGCTGTAGAGGGGGCATATTGGGCGTCATTTGGGACCGCTGGTCAGAGATGCACCAGCCTAGGGAACTTGATCATCCACGAAGATGTCTATGATGAGTTCATGGCCAAGTTCATGGCCAAGGTCGAGGAGACCAGGATTGGCGACTCCCTAAGGAACGATGACGTTTTGTATGGGCCTATGCTTTCCGAGAAATACGCAAACGATTTCCTCAGAGATCTAGGGATGTGTGAATCTGACGGGGCTACAAAACTCTGGGGAGAGGGGCTGATAACAAATGAGAGCAAGCCAACAAACTTCCTTGGGGATGCGTCGGAGGGGGTTTACATGTGGCCACACGTATATGCGGATGTTACAGAGGACATGCAGTGCTTCCAAGAGGAGATCTTTGGCCCTGTTGTCACTGTTGTTAAGGCTACGGATTTCGAAAATGCACTACACTTGGCCAACGCTTCTCCATACGGACTTTCGAGTGCGTGCTACACCAATGACAGGTTGGAGGCGTATCGATTCAAGACGGGTATCAAGGCTGGAATGACCGGGATAAACAACTCGACGACCGGAGCCGAAGCCCACCTTCCATTTGGAGGCGTCAAGGACAGTGGAAATGGGACTAGAGAATCTGGAATCTGGGTCCTAGAAGCCTATTCCTATTGGCATGCAGTAAATGATGAGTTGTCAGGGAAACTGCAACTTGCCCAGATGGATGTGGACGAGATTCACATAGAAGAGGCAGATGCAGACTACTCTTCGCTGGCTTAGAGAAGCGTCTCTCCGCATTTTGGGCATGGAAGCCCTGGAAGCCATGCTCCAGGCATGTAGCTACAGTTCGGACAGATGGAAGTCTCCAAATCGTCTCCGAGCATGATTTACTGGAGTAGTGGTGGATTAGAAAGATTTCTACAGTTATTGGAATGCAATTACTTATTGCCCTTATCCATGCGCAAGTGAGTTGGGTGTGGTGCAGATAGAGGGAAGCGTGAAACTCCCAATGAAGAAGGGATTTGGGAAGACCGATCGTAGGGATGACTGGTGGAAGGGTCCAACTGCTATGGCAGCCTATCTAGGATTCATGATAATTTACGCTACTTGGAGGGGCTTCATGGAGTCAGACTTCTTGTTTTTCAGTGATTTTGGGGCTTCATCTTGTGATAATTGGAATACTGCAAAATCTTTCAAGGACGTTTCAGAATGTCAAACCATGTCTATCGAGCAAGGGAGCCATGTTCTCTCTCCACTTTACAGCCCTCTCATCTTCCCTCAGTCCTCGTGGATTCCCAAAGAATTGTGGTGGATGAGTCCGGCTATGTTCATCTTGGTTTTCCCTGCTGGATTTCGAGCAACATGCTACTACTATCGAAAGGCATACTATCGTGCATTTTTCCAACAACCTACTGGGTGTGCAGTTTCAAAGCCGTGGAACGAATATAGTGGAGAGAAGGGAATTCTCGTGGTGCAGAATCTCCATAGAATTTTCATGTACATCGCAGTAATTTACCTGCCGATTCTAACTTACGACCTATGGCTCTCGGTAAATTTCCATGATGCGACAGGAGATGCATTTGGAGTCTCGGTTGGTTCCTTGATTCTTCTATTGAATGTCATTCTACTCTCCGGATACACATTCGGGTGTCACGCTTTCAGACATGTGGTCGGAGGGGGTTCTAACGATTGGACAGGTTCGACGATTAACCGTTTCAAATACAAGATGTGGAAGTTTTCCACTAAGCTAAACGAACGTCACAAAGACTGGGCATTATTCAGCCTATTCTGGGTAATGTTCGCTGACTTCTACATCTGGATCTGCCAAGATTTCGGTTTTACTGATTACGTTCTAATTGGGGGTTTGTAGGTGGAAGAAAGCATTACCAACCATGAGTTTGATGTGATCGTTATTGGGGCCGGGGGAGCCGGACTTAGGGCGGCGATTGAGGCAAGTCGAGCAGGAGTAAGCGTGGGCATGATTTGCAAATCAATGCTAGGAAAGGCCCACACGGTAATGGCAGAGGGAGGAGCTGCAGCTGCTCTGGCAAACAAAGATCCGCGAGATTCGTGGCAGACCCACTTCCGAGACACCCTGAAAGGAGGGAAGTATCTTGGGGACTGGAGGATGGCACAAATTCACGCCCAGCAGGCACCTGATAGAATCAGAGAGTTGGAACAGTGGGGAGCTGTTTTCGACAGAACGCCAAAGGGCCTTACGAGCCAAAGGAACTTCGGAGGACACACATATCCAAGGCTAGCCCATATTGGAGACGCCACTGGTCTGGAGTTGATTCGGACCTTGCAACAGAAAGGTATCCACGAAGGGATGGAGGTCTTCATGGAATACACCGTTCGTAGAATCTTCAAGACTGATGGCAAGGTTTCAGGTTGCTTCGCCTACGACAGAAATGATGGTTCACTTCATGTTTTCAAAGCCAAGACGATTGTACTGGCCACAGGTGGAATTACTAGATGCTGGGAGGTGTGCTCAGGATCTTGGGAGTACTCTGGTGAAGGACATGCATTGGCCTATTGGGCGGGGGCTGAAATGGGAGACATGGAATTCGTCCAGTTCCATCCCACAGGAATGATCTGGCCACCTTCTGTGAAAGGCATACTCGTGACCGAAGGGGTTCGTGGAGAAGGAGGAGTTCTGAAGAATAAGAAGGGTGAGAGGTTCATGTTCAACTACGTCCCAGAGATGTACGCAGACGAGTTTGCCGATTCTATTGACGAGGCAGAAGCCTGGGTGAAGGAAGTTGTTGGCGGTAAACTAGCGACTAAGAGGAGGCCCCCGGAGCTTCTTACCAGAGATGTTGTTGCCAAGGCGATAAACAGCGAGAAGGCAGCAGGAAGAGCCTCGGAACATGGAGGTGCATATCTGGACATCTCATGGAGGGACTCGGAGGAAGTGAAGAAGAAGTTGCCAGGAATGTACCACCAGTTCAAGGAGCTCGCTGCGGTGGATATCACCAAACAGCCGATGGAGGTGGGTCCGACTGCTCACTACGTAATGGGTGGCGTCAAAGTTGACCCGTACAGCCAAGAGACGACGATTGGGGGTCTTTTCGCAGCTGGAGAGGTGGCAACTGGATTGCATGGTGCAAATCGCCTAGGTGGCAACTCGCTTTCCGACTTGATTGTATTCGGAAAGATTGCTGGAGAGCATGCCGCGAAATACTCGAAGGAGCAGGATGGTTTTCCCGATATTGACCAATCTGATATTGACGAGGTGATTGATGAGACCTTGGAACCACTAAGCAGGGAAGGTGGGGAGAACCCGGCCAAGGTGGTTAACGACCTCAGAGAGATGATGCAGAATAAGGCTGGAATCATTAGAACTGGGGAGCTTCTTGAAGAGGCGCTCAACGATCTTGAGGACCTCAGGTCTAGGTCTGAGTTGACTTCACCGGGAGGTGGGAGAACGTACAATCCTGGATGGCATCAAGCTCTTGAGATAGGTGCTATGGTTGATGTCAGTAAAATGTGTGCAATCGCAGCACTAAGGAGAGAAGAAAGTAGAGGGGCCCATACTAGAGATGATTTTCCCGAGACCGATGACAATCATTGGGGAAAAATCAACAGCGTTATTCTGATGGGAGATGATGGTTCGATGAACATAGACTTCGTTTCCTATCCGAAGATTCCGAAAGATCTGAGGTCACTACTTGATTCTGATGACCTAAAGGAGGAGGAGTGAAGTGTCTGAGAAGGTGACGTTCAGGGTTTTCAGGGGAGAGCCGGACTCTGATGGAACCCCGTTCGGGAAAATGGTAGACTACAAAGTAGATCTTGACGAAGGAATGGTCGTGTTGGATGTGATTCACAGAATTCAAGCTGAACATGCACCAGATCTAGCATGCCGTTGGAATTGTAAAGCCGGAAAATGTGGTTCCTGCAGTGCAGAGGTGAATGGCAAGGCGAGACTGATGTGCATGACCAGAATGGAGGACATCATGGATGAGACTCCTAGCAATGAGCCTGTGCTGATTAAGCCGATGCAGGCTTTTCCACTAACCAAGGACCTAGTGACCGATACTTCTTGGGCTTACAGAACTGATCGTCAGATTAAGCCGATTAATGGGCCTGAAGAGCCTGATTGGGTTTTCCATCAAGAAGAAGCAGACAGGTTGCAAGAGTTCAGATCGTGTATCGAATGCATGCTCTGCGTGAACACCTGCCACGTACTCAGGGAGCATCAAATGTTCGAAGAGTTTGCTGGGCCTAGGTTCTTCGTTCGCCTTGCCAGCCTAGAAATGCACCCGCTAGACAATGAGAGCAGGATTCCAGAGATCAAAGAGGACTTCGGGGTTGGCTATTGCAACATTACCAGGTGTTGCACCGAGGTCTGCCCTGCAGGCATTCAAATCACAGACAATGCAATCATCCCACTAAAGGAGAGAGTGGTGACCGAATACTTTGACCCAATCATCGACCCGTTGAATACGGCATTGAATCTTACTTCTGGGGTTTTGAGCTACTTTACTGACGATTTCTCAAAGACAGCCGATCCTGGGAATACAAAGAAGGCAAAGGCAGCTCTAGAGGAAGAGCGTAGTAGGATCGAAGAAGCGAAGAAGATGGATTCAGATAGGACAGAAAGGGCTCGAAAGAGATTCAAATCGAAATAGTAATCGTCATATTGAGCCCTTGCAGAGCGTCCGCTGAATTACAACGAAGACCCTCTGTGTCGGACTACCGACTATTCTCAGATTCGGTCAATTCGTAGTTTCTTCACGTTGGCCTTATTGATCATGTCAGGTAGCCAGTCGGGAGCATTTGCTCCCTTTGGGACCCTGCTCTTTGAGCCAGAGAACACATGTACTCTGTTTGTCCCTCTTTCCCTCAGGTGGATGTCTGTGACACCTCTTGAAGCCGCCTTCAGAGCTGCTCCCCTGGGCTGCTTGCTGTGGAACACTTGAGCAGTGTCCTTGCCGTTCTGCATCAACACGAAATATTTCTTGTCTGCCATAATTGGATTCCTCCGGCTGCATGAGGCCCTGCATAGATAATAAAGATAAGCCGAAATTTCGGGATACTGGGGTAATGTTACCGAAAAATGTCAACTTCCGAATTCTATAATTCAGCACATGCGAGCGTCTTTGTGTTTGTTACTCCGGGGATTGAACGGACGGAATCAACGACGAGTTTCGCAATTTCGCCCATGCTCTCAGCCTCAATTTTGAGAATCATATCATGATCTCCGAACAGAACTTGCGCATCCGAAACAAAGGGAAGAGAAGATGCCTTCTCGAAAACCGAATACTCAGTGCCTGGTTCCACATCAAGCAAAACATATCCGGTTGACATAGCCTCGGGAAGAGGTCGTTGACGATTAATGTTCCCGAATGTCGCAGGTTTTGTCTACGATGGATACATATCGGATGGCCTCTCTTCGCATACTTATGGCCGACGTAGTTATCGTGAGAGAATGCAGGCACGGGCAAGTTCGCGTTCTCTATGGGGATATCGTGGGCGTGGAAGGGGATGTAATGGTCATCCCGGCAAATAGTAGGCTCGCTGGAAGAGAGGGTCTGGACGAAAGAATGCAGCAAGCTGCTGGAGAGGGTTTGAGGGAGGCATGTGCTAACATTGCCAAGGAAAGAAGAAAGTCGAATCTACAACCATGCGGAGTGGGGGAAGCGGTGACTACACCTGCCTTTGACCTCCCAGCATCCAATCTTGTTCACGTAGTTGGTCCTGATTGCAGGAGGCCGACTCAGGATAACTTCAGAAGGGAATTGATGAGGAACTCGTACGATGCTCTTTTCGAAGCGGTAGAGAATCTCAAGCCCAGGAAGACCCTGGTCCTTCCTCCTCTAGGAATGGACGTGTTCGCATATCCGCATCGAGAGGGGGCGAGGATGACTATGGAAATCATCCTCCCATGGATGGATGGTGAAGAAGATCCTGGAGTGGACATGGTACTGATTGTAACTAACGAAGACAATTTCCTAAACAACATGAAGACGGTCTACAGGGAAAGTGAGGACCAGTTCCCTGGCGTAGACAGGACCAGGGACTACAGAAAGGGAAAGTTTCAGTGATTGGGACCGGTGTCCTCAATAACCCTGAGAATTGGATAGAGCCATGGGAACCAGCTATGAGCGGGAACTGCGCTCGGTCCTAGCTGGTGAATTGAAGGGTGTTCGTGCAGTAACTAGGTCATGCAGTGAGGTTGAGAGGGCCAGAGCGATGAAGGTCATTCAGAGGCCCTTCTTAGTGGTCAGGGCCCCGGGTAGTGGTTCCGAGGGGACGGGGGATTTACTGGCACTCAGGGGGGACATGTGCTTCCCCATTGAAGTCAAGACCTCGAAGAGTGACAGGATTTACCTCTCGGGTAGGACAATGGAACAGTACAAGGCTCTGAAGTCTACTGGTGAGAAGTGTGGCCTCCTGCCGCTATACGCATTCAGGCTAAAGGGGGTAAGGGGCGACAGTTGGAGAATAATGAGAGTTGAGGTTGAAGGTCTAACTGGAAAACTAAGGCACCTCTCAAGGAGCATCCCCCCACTCCCACTGACAAGCAGGGGATCGCCGCATCTGGACTGGAATGCCGGTATGCCGGTTCACCGATTCTTGTCATTGGTTTGCAAGTCAAACGGTGCCGGTGGTATTGTATCGGAATCTGGGATTGCCAATTCGAAAGAGTCGGCATTAGGCTAGTTTGAACTCCCGGAAAGGAGTTCTTCGATTGAGGCTAGTTTTTCCTTGAGCATCTCGATATCTTGTTCAATTCGTTCCAAACCTGCTTGATTGAGTATTCTGCTGATGCTTTCTCTCTCCCTGGAAAGGGAGTCTATCCTCCTATTTGCACTCCTTGAGGCATTAGTTGACCCGAGAGGCATGAGGATGGGAAACGGTTGGCGGTATTCTCTCTTACTGTTTGAGAGCAGGTTGAAGAAAGAAGGGCGGACGTGCCTTGTTATGGCAGAGGATGCAGGGGGCAGGGGAATTTTCTTCCCACTTCTGCTACTCTTCCTTGCCCACTCCCTAGGTGCTCCGATTTGGTTGTTGGTAATGATCGGGATTTGGTATTCTGGATTAGTCTACGCAGAGTCTAGTGGAATCCTCGACAGATTAGATGCTACAAGAGCTATGGGTATCATTCTGATGATCAGAACCAGGAGAGGAATGAGATTGCTAGATTTCGTTTCCAAGCCCAAGAGATTCTGGCGTGGGTTCGGAGAACTCTCGATTTGGCTCTGCTTCTTTGTTATGTTCATGGTGGTTCTACTACTGTTCCTGAGTGCTATAGCAGTAGCAGTAAGCCCTCCGGAGGATCCATTGCCAGCGAGTGACCTCCTCCTGATTCCGGGTGTAACGAGCTTCGTCCCATTCTGGTGGCCGGCCTTAGCACTAATCGTGGCAATCGTAATTCACGAGTATAGTCATGGGATCCAGGCAAGGGTGCATGGGATGAGGCTGAGGAGCTTCGGGATTCTGCAATTGGGTCCGTTGCCGATGGGAGCATTCGCAGAACCAGAGGAGTCCGAGATGTTGAGAGCACCCAGGAGAGAGAGGCTGAGGCTTTTTGCAGCGGGCCCCTCTATCAATATATTCGCAACGTACATCGTACTGATCCTTCTATCTTCTGTGGCCAGTGGAATGGTCGCAGAAAACGAGGGAGTCCATGCCAGGGGGATAGTTGTTGGAGGGGGCGCCGAAGAAGCTGGATTGCTTCCCTTCGAGACAATTACAGAGATTGACGGGACTAGGATTGAGGGGTACTCGGATTTCTCTAGTGAGATGGATGGAATTGCTGCTGGGGATAAGGCGAATCTGACAGTCCTATCGTGGTCTGATGGTAGTGAGTCTTGGTCTGAAAGGACAATTGTGGTCACAATGGGTGATCGATACCAATACTTCATCGATGAGTGCGATGGAGACGAGGGGTGTATAGAAGATACGACCAGATTGCTAGATTTCTGGGAAGTTGAGCCCGGAGACGCGTTCTTGGGTGTTTCCAACCTAGTGTCCTCTACAGGAGGCGTGGATGGGTATGCCAATATTGTCCAAGGCGAATATTCAGCATTTGGGACGGCGCTAAGCATGGTCGCAAGACCTCTCTTTATGCTTAATGTCCCAATAGCAAATGATGGGCAGACGATGATCCATCAAGAGAGGGTGATGCTGGTTGCAGGAGATGGGGCGATTGCATCCATTATAGGGACTGATGGGATGTTGATGGTGTTCGACTTTCTTTTCTGGCTCGTGTGGATAAACTTCCTATTGGGTTTCGCTAATCTGATTCCGATGATTCCTTTCGATGGTGGGCATCTGGTTAGAGATGGAGTCCACTCCTTACTGAGGAAGGTGGGGAGGAAATACCATCCAATACGAATAGAGGTGCTTTCCAATAGAATAAGCAGCCTCAGCAGTATCTTCATTCTTCTAGTGCTAATGATCCCGGTAATTATTCCGAGGATAATTTAGGTCACTCTTCTTCATCGATCTGCCTAGGTTCGTGTACCTCTCGGAAGACTACCTTGGCAACTCCAACGTTCTCCCTCAGGGTTGTTACCAATGAGAACTTGGTGAACGCCCAGTTCTGATCATATGCCATCTCCTCCGGGAGTGTCATGGTTAGGTCGTCGCCATCGAAATCGATTTCGAAATCTTCCCTACCAGTGTTCATCTTCATCAGAGTCTGGACCTTCTCTTCCCTGTCCTCGACAACCTTGACGATCTGGTAGCTGTATCTCAGAGTGACTCCTGCCAGTGGGTGATTGTAGTCTATCCTTGCCCTACCAGCACTCATGAACTGGAGGATCCCGTTCCTTCCTCCAATCTCCACTGGAGCGCCAATTGCAAGAGTGTTCGGATCTCTCACGCTACGAAGTAGCACGTTCTGTGAGATTGTCTCGATCTTGTTCTGATCTCTGTCCCCATATGCTTCCTCGGGCTCAATGTCGAACTCGTAGTCCTTGCCAGCCTCGGCCTCGGCCAGATGTGCTTCGAAACCAGGAATCAAACGGCCATCGCCAACAGTGGTGATCATCGGGGAGTACTCCCTGTTCTCGTCATGGAGATCGTGCTCCTTGGCAACGTCCTCCCTAGTAGTCTCGATCAGCTTGTCATTGCTAGCATTGTACAGATCATAGTCGATATGAACGATTGAGCCATTATCCATCATAGCACCTCAGGAGCCTCGCGACCGGCTCCCCCTTTTTCATTCAAACGGTGGGTTATTCCTCATTCCAACGCTAGGTCTTGTCAAAGACGAGAGGACACTACCCAAGATTACCAGAAGCCAGCCTGACCAGACAAGATGGCTGCCCGGTAGGTGGTGAATTGTGACTCTTACCTCTTCAACCTGATCAGTCTGTCCCAGTATCATTGAGGAAAGAAGGTCATTGGACTGTAATAGGTCTAGGATAACAATCGTGTCTCCAGTCATTCCGGACAACCGGTCCACTTCCGATCTGGCTGATACAGATCCTGACGGTGAGTCGAATCTTAGCATGCCCGGACTGATAGTCCCGATAAGTTCCCCCTCGTCCCTTACTTCGATTACTACTCCAACGTAACCGTCCCCAATTTCGTATTCATATCCGTCTTCCTCCGCTGAGAAGATTTCTACCCCAGTGAACATGAGCTCCATTCCCTGATGCTCGGTGGGGACATCCTTCTCCAGGGTAACGAAATGAGAAGGGTCTGTACGATCCACTAGAGTGGTAGTAAGAACGTGACCTACTAGGAGCAATAGTATCCCAGCATGAGCAACATGAGTTCCGAGTAATCGGGCCTTTGATGACTGAGAGGAGATTCCATTCCTGAGTAGTTCTGGGAGAATCTCCCTGGATTTTCTCCAGAGTCTAACAAATGTTGGGGGGATTGCGAAGACTAGCCAAGTTAGGATGAATACGGACAATGCCCCTCTGGAAATGCTGTCGGTAATAGGCTGGCTCGGATTTCCTGGAAGTCCGAAATTTCCAGAGTTTGCTGCCAATAGTATCGAAATCAGAGTTGTAATGGCCAATAAAACGATTCCGTGCTTACCGGTGATTTTCTCCCCCCATGCATAAAGTGCCAAACCAATCGCTAGCAATGAAATTAGAGGGGCTCCGTAGTACTCGTGCGCTGCGATATTGGTACCTTCAATCTCAACAGTCAATAGGATCCATGTCAGCAAGAGGAATGCCATAGAAAGGTACCAGGGGAATGATCGGGAGGAAATTGCCCTCTTTTTGGCATCGGTGATCGAGGCAATTATCCAAGAAAAATCATCCTTTTCTTCCTCGGGAATAACCCATACTAGTAGGAATGGGGCTATTCCAGCCAAGGACTGGTACCATTCGGAAACCCAACCCCATCCTGAGAAGAGCATCAGTAGGACCCCCATGGAGACCCAGTGCAATGGTGGTTCTTCTCGATCTCCGAAGACCAGGAGGGTCATTATTGCAAGTCCGGAGAAAAGAACGGCCGATGAGCCGATCCAAAGACCCACAGCAGCGAAGTAGACTAGTAGAGAAATGGCGAGGGGCCTGTTCGCCTCGAACAACGTCTTCGACCCCCATGACTGGATATGTGTCACTTGCTCTCTCAGAACGTGCGCAACCGAAAGGCAGAGAAGACCAACGACGGCGAAGAGATAGACCATGACCTCGAATCCAACGGCGGAGAAATCGATGATCTCGATGACTCGCACATAGGGATCTCTTGGGAGGGAATTCTCACCATCACCAACGAATGCATGAACAGACGCCCAGACTCCGTTCGCCCTTGTTACTAGAGTAGCATGCATCACTAGAGCCCCGCAGATCATCCCCAGAGCAGGTGTGAATGCAAAGGGATTAGTTGCCTGGTTCTTAGCTCTGGCATGCAGAATAGCCAGTAGAGCGAGCCACGGAAGCAGTGAGCCTGTCTCAACTGGGTCCCATGCCCAGTAACCCCCCCAGTCCAGAACTGTGTAGGCCCAGAGGCCACCGAGACCTATGCCAACTGTGCCCGCTAGGAATGAGTAGCGAGCCCATCGTATCATCGAGTCGTGGGTCTCCTTCGATGGACGAGAACTGATTAGTCCAGAAATTGCGATGCTAGCGGTTGCCAGACAGAGGGAGTAGTAAACGAAAACCACGGGTGGGTGGATAACCATCAGATCCGTCTGTAGCAATGGGCTGATTTCTCCCGCAAATCCAGGGGTTGCGGGGGCGAATGGGCGTAGGGCAGCAGAGACAAGGAGGAGTAAAAACGTCCATGAGTGCATCACCCGAATCGTCATGTCATCGATCCTTTGATCTCTGGTCATCGACCATGTAATCACGCTCATCATTGAGGCCCACATCAGAAGAGGTCCTGATCTGCTCCCCCATACAGCAGAAATGCGATAGGAAAGAGGAAGTCCTTCTCCTACATATCTAGAGACCAAGTCCAGTGAAGTCGACTCGAAAAGGAAGGAAGCAGCAAGAAGTAGGAATGGCGCTGATTGTGCTGCCATTGAAGTTGTCCGGACTAGGGGTTCGGAACTGGATTCGGGGCGGATGACAAGATATGCGCTAACGAGCAGGGCTAGGAAGACTAGGGTGTATCCAAGAAAGGTGAGCATTGTTCACCATCCGTAATACTTCGCCCTGCTGTATCCAAAGGCCAGCATCGCTGGGACTATCCTCTTGAAGTATAGTCCAGGCCTTCTAAGCAATAGCCTGAATCCAACCATTGCCTTTCCTGTTGCTCCCATGTCTGACATCTCATCCGGGAAGCATGTGGCCATCACTGACATCTCATCGTCGGTCAGTTCGAAGAGTGCGGTCTTGCCCCTCAGTATTTTGTCGTAGGGTGGGAACTCTGCCTTCCACAGTCTAGTGTACTCTGACAGTCTCTCCGAGCTTAGGTCTCCTTCTGATATTGCCTTGGCAGCTGTCTGGGCTGCGAAAACTGCTGATTTCAGAGCTAGGTGTGAGCCTCCCTCGAATAGAGGGGAAGTGAAGCCAGCAGCGTCACCGACGAGCATCAGCCCATCGTGATGGGTCCGATCGAATGGCCCGGATATGGGTATGGTCCCACCGAAGGCCGGACTACCCTTCTCCTTCCAAGGAGGCAGGGATTGTTCCAAGTCGGAGAAATGGGTGTCCGCTATGAACTCGTCCAGAGCCTTCTTTGTCCTAGGCTTGTCCTCGGTAACTAGGCCAATGTTGGCACGTCCGTCGCACTTCGGAATCATCCAAAGATATCCCTTCTCGGCATATTTTGGCCAGATGTAGAAGTCAAGGTAGCCATCGGTGGGAACCTCCAGCAACTCGTACTGCATTCCTGCGACGACCTTCCCCTTTGGATTCAAAGGGGAGTCCCCATCAGGTTTCACCAAGCGAGAGCAGACTGCGGCCACTCCTGAGGCATCGATCACTATCTTGGCTCTGATGGGGAACTGATCGCCCTTGCCGTCACATATCCAACCTCCGAAAGAGTCCCCTTCCACCCTCTCCATCGAGAGAAGCTTGTGGTGGAGGTGGAGGCTTGCACCTGCAGCAACCGCTTCTTCGGCGATCCACCTCTCGAAGAGGTGCTTCTCCAGGACGTACCCCTCCTCAGTCAGACACTTCTCAGTGCCATCGGGGAATATTACCCGGATTCCCTTGACCCTCTTGCTAATCACTTCCTCGGGAAGATCCAGATTGAGATTCTGGCAGGCAATCTCGGAGATGCACTCGCCGCAGTGGACTGGGGTCCCTATCTCTGGATGATCTTCGATAATGATGGTCGAGAGTCCTTGCCTGGAGCACTGTAGAGCAGCGTTGCCACCGCCCGGACCGGCTCCCACAACAAGAACATCACATACGGTTCCTGCCCCGTCCACGGATTATCGGTAGAGCACCCATCAAAGAATCCGTCGGTTTGCAGGGGCCCCGAGGAGGCGAACCTTCTCATGTCAGTGGCATCACGAATCCCCATGGGCTGGAGGAGTCTAGAGGAGTTCATCAGAGCCCTAGAGATTAGGGGCGAGTTGCTAAGGGTCGGCCATCCAGTTGACTTGAGGTTCGAAGCGGGTTGCATAGCTGACCGTTTGGTCAAGATGGGTGGTCCAGCTGTGGTCTTCGATCAACCTAGACTTGAGGATGGCAGCATTAGCAGATTCCCTCTTGCGATGAATCTCTTCGGAACTAGAGAGCGGACAAACCTAGCTTTGGGAGTGGATGAGCCCAGTGAGATTGGAGAAATGATGGTCGGTCTGATGAAGCCCGACATAGGTGGCATAATGAAGAGGCCGTGGACTGGAATCAAACTACTCAGGCAAGGAATTTCAATGGCTCCAAATAGGGTCTCGAGAGGGAAGTGCCAGCAAGTAAGAATCGAGGACCCAGATGTGACGAAACTGCCGATTCCTGTCACTTGGCCAGATGACGGAGGGCCGTTCATGACCCTACCCCTGGTTGTAACCGCGGATCCGAAGTCTGGAGAACACAACATGGGGATGTACCGGAGTCAGGTCTTCGGACCAAAGGAAGTCGGACTTCATTGGCAGAAGCACAAACACGGAGCAGATCATGCAGATTCCTCGGAAGGGAGGATGCCAGTGGCAATCTGCCTAGGAGGACCACCTCAGGTAATCTTCAGCTCTATCTCTCCACTACCTGATAATCTGACGGAGTACGAGTTTGCAGGACTCCTGAGTGGTAAGAGGCTGAGGATAACAAAATGCCTAACGAACGACCTATGGGTTCCAGCGGATTGTGACTTCGTTATCGAGGGATACACTATCGCAGGTGAGACTAGGACCGAAGGTCCGTTCGGGGACCATTTCGGCCACTACTCACTTGAAGACGAGTACCCAGTGATGCACGTAACTGCGATCACCCACAAGAAGGACCCTACGATTCCGATGACAATAGTAGGTGTCCCTCCCATGGAGGACGGTTACCTAGGCGAGGCTATTGGAGATGCTCTTCTTCCTGTCCTGAAGTTCCAACACCGGGATGTGATTGACACTTTCCTACCCTTGGAGACCGGCTTTCACAATCTAGCCATCGTTTCCTCCAAGCAAAGATTCCCCCGTCAGGCTAGGAAGACCGCACTGGGCCTACTAGGTGCTGGCCAGATGATGTTCCTCAAGGTAGTGGTGGTTGTGGATGAGGATCATGTTGTGAAGGATCTCGACTCCCTGCTTGATGCACTGGAAATGAAGGTCAGCATTCCTGGTGACCTGGTGACTCTGGAGGGAATGGTGGCTGACTCATTGGCACACACTTCCCCGTGGGAGAACATCCATGACAAGTTGATTATCGACGCGACATCACCTGCGGATGGAGACCCGATAGAAAATGTCGAGGCTTCTCCAGTGAGCAAATCCCTAGTCATTTCAGCATCCGCGATTGAGGGAGTTGTTCAGGCAAGAATGCTACGTCCTTCTATGATGGTGATAACCACTGAAATCGAAGGAGGACCCAAGCCAGAGGAGAGCATGGAGGATGCGGACGAGCATTTGGCCAACCTCCAGAGGGAGACGATCGCTACGATCAGGGATTCGATCTGGGGTTTGGAGGCATCCAATGGATTGAGGTGGCTGTTCATCACAGACTCCGATGCGGACTTGGAGAGTGAGGATTGGAGGAGGAGGCTGCTGTGGCAGCTATTCTGTAGATTCGACGTCGGGAGGGACTTGCACTTCGACGACTCGAGGTCAAGGATTGCATGGGATGCGACTGCCCCGATCCCTTCGGAAGGAGGGCCTTTGCCAGTTCGAAGATGGCCTGCAGTTACTCTCCACGACCCCGAGCTCGTTCAGAGGATAGATTCCTGGCTCTCAAAGAGGTTGTAATATGGGCATTAAGGAGATGCTTGAGTTCGTCAAGGTGGAACACACCCTGTTCTCCCTCCCCTTCGTACTAATCGGCTTCGTTCTGGCAGACAAGCAGTTCGGGAGCGAGAGAATGGACATCGTCTGGATAGTCATTGCAGCAGTTGGAGCCAGGGGTCTTGCAATGTCTTTGAACAGGATTATTGATACAGAAATCGACTCTTCCAATCCTAGAACTGCCTCTAGGCATCTGCCATCCGGCACCATGTCGATGCAGACTGCTTGGATGCTCTCAGCGGCATTTCTAGGGATGCTCTTGTTCGCTGCATGGATGTTGAACGAAGTGGCTCTGAAGATGGCCTGGCTTCCAGTAATCGCGTTCGTGATTTACCCCTATACGAAGAGGGTCTCATGGATTTGTCACTTCTGGATAGGTTTCTGCTTGGCCCTTGCTCCAGCAGGTGCATGGGTCGCTATCGCAGCCGACACCCATGGTTGGGCATCCATCACGGGGATGCTAGATGGTAGGACGGAGTTCCTATGGTTCCCAGAGGTCTTCTTCATTTCATTGGGGGTGGCACTCTGGATTTCTGCTTTCGACATCAACTACGCGCTAATGGACAAGGATGTGGACAGGGAACAAGGAATTCGTTCTTTCCCGGCCAGTTATGGAGATGTAGCAACTAGGAGCCTTAGCGTTGCTTTGACCGTGGGTTGGATGGTGTGCTTTCTCCTCACAGGGATGCATGAGTTCACTGAAACCAGAAGGTTTCGACACGCGCTCTGGATCGTTTCAGTGATTGCCATGGCTCTGGTAAACATATTCGTGATGACTAAAACTGCCGAGTCTGCATCGGAATCTGACGAAGGAATGGAGCGGTATCAGAAGATTCTATTCCGCTCGTCCATGATGACAGGCTGGGTTCTTCTAGCTAGTATGGCATACGTAGACTACTTCAGTGACGGGTTGCTTGATTGAGGCGTTGGGATGTTCAGGCTCCAGGCAGATTATGAGACCGCTGGTGACCAGCAGCAGGCTATTGACCAGTTAGTCGGGCAATTGAACGAAGGTCAGGAAAGATGTGTCCTACTTGGTGTGACTGGATCGGGTAAGACCTTCGCAATGGCCAAGGTCATCGAGAAGCTACAGCTTCCGACATTGATTCTTTCGCACAACAAGACCCTAGCGAGACAGATTTGGCAAGAGATGTCGGGGCTTTTCCCAGAAAACTCGGTTGAGTACTTCGTCAGCTACTACGACTACTACCAGCCAGAGGCTTACATCCCTGGTCGAGATCTATACATCGACAAGGAGCTCCAGATGAACGAGCGCATCGAACAGGAGAGGTTCTCGACCGTGGCCTCTCTAGTCTCTCGGCCTGATGTCATCACGGTAGGAACCGTCTCCACTATCTACGGCCTCAATCCTCCAGAGGTGTTCCAGCAGAATCACCTCAGGCTGCACGTTGGCCAGAAGGCAGACCCTCAAGAAATCGTGAGAGGACTGGTCGATTTGCAGTATAGGAGGACAACTGGCGAGATTGCCAGGGGGGATGTCCGACTGAGAGGCGAGGTGCTGGACGTGTGGATGCCAAGCAGAGACGATCCCCTCAGGGTAAGGTTCGGTTGGGAGGGCATTGAGAGGATTCAGGTCTGCGAGGCAGTCTCGTGGGAACCCCTTGATGACTTCGAAGAGGCTTGGATCCATCCTAGAGAGTTCTACATGACGAGCGAGGAGAGGTTCAATCAAGCGCTTGAGGACATTGAGCACGAATTGGATAACAGAGTGGACTGGTTCGAGTCAAATGACGGGGGCTTGGAGGCACATAGGCTCGAGCAGAGGACGAGGTTCGATCTGGAAATGCTGAACGAAGTTGGGTCATGCAAGGGCGTGGAGAACTATTCCATGCACTTCGATGGGCGAGCCAGAGGTGAGAGGTCTTACTGCCTTCTGGACTTCTTCGCAAGCAATGGAGAGCAATTCCATGGAGGGTCGGATAGATACCTAGTCATCATGGATGAGTCGCATGTCACGCTTCCTCAGGTTGGAGGCATGTATGGCGGAGATTACTCCAGGAAGAAAAACTTGGTCGATCATGGTTTCAGGTTGCCTTCTGCATATGACAATCGTCCGCTTCGAGTTGATGAGTTTCAAGACTTGGTTCCTCAGATGATGTATGTCAGCGCGACTCCAGGAGAGAGGGAGTTGAGGCACTTGGCAGAGGTTACGGGACAAGAAGTCCCCCAGGGTCTGATTCATGTTGATGGGGGAGGGGGGGCAGAGAAGTCAGAAAACGGGAAACCCAAATCTAAGCACAGTATGGAGGAGTTGCTTGAGGAGATAGACGGAATAGCAAAGATGGAGATCCGCCCGACTGGTCTTCTCGATCCTGGGATAGAAGTTAGGTCTACTGAGGGTCAGGTCCAGGACCTGCTAAGCGAAATCGGCGAGAGAGTTAGTCGGAATCAGAGGGTTCTCGTCACCGTGATGACAATCAAGTTTGCAGAAGAGGTTGCAGAGTACTTGGAGAGGATGGGAGTCAAAGCACACTATCTGCATAGTGAGATTGACACTCTAGAGAGGACGGAGATAATCAAGGCTCTAAGATTGGGTCTGATCGACGTGGTTGTGGGCATCAATTTGCTGAGAGAGGGGCTCGACATCCCCGAAGTCTCCTTGGTAGCAATCTTCGATGCTGACAAGCAGGGTTTCCTCAGGAACGAGCGATCATTGCTACAGACTATCGGAAGAGCTTCCAGGAATGTGGATGGATCTGTTATTCTGTATGCGGACTCGGTTTCTCCCGCAATGGAAGCAGCAATCAGTCAGACTGTGAGAAGGAGGTCCCTCCAGAGAAAGCACAACGAAGAGAATGGAATCGTACCACAGACCATCCAGAAGGCCCTTCCAGAAATGGGAGCTGAGATAGAAGACCTTCTCTCAGGTGTTGCTGGAACTGGGAGCAGTGGAGGTAGGAGAATGGTTGCCAAGCCACCGGGCAAGAAGGGATTGGAGGGTCTTGCCAAAAGATTCGGGTTGGGTGCAGGGGTTTGGAATTCTTCGGATTCAGTACTTGAGAATGTAAGCCAGCCGGAGTGGGTAGGAGATCCTGAAGGATTGACAGAAGAGGATGGGGAAGATCAGTCGGTTCTCATTTCGAGGTTGGAGAAGGAGATGAAGCAGGCAGCGGATAGGCTTGACTTCGAGAGGGCGGCTAACCTGAGGGACAGGATATTCAATCTCCAGAATGCGACCAATTGAAGCCAAGTGTCCAGTGCGGTTCCCATGGACGGATACTCGCGGGACGACTTTGACGTCCCAGTAGAGGACTATGACTTCTCAAGCGTATCCGACGTTCGAACTCTGATTGACCAGATGGGTAAGGCGGGCGGTTTCACAGCATCGAAGTTATCTCGTGCCAGGGATATTCTGAGAAAGGCGATTTCGAAATCTGGTGACGAGGGGAGTCTCAATTGGCTTTCGTTCCCAGCCTGTCTATGCGCCACAGGTACCAGGGGATTCTTCGTAGAGGCACTGAAGAGAAGAGCGTACAATGTAGTGGTCACCACCTGTGGGACTCTTGATCATGACATAGCAAGGACATTCAGAGACTACTTCCATGGCGATTTCAGTCTGGATGACATTGCATTGGGAAGAGAAGGTCTGAACAGACTGGGCAACGTAGTAATTCCTAACGAATGCTATGGGGAGATTCTAGAGAGAGTCCTGCTGCCTTGGCTAAGTGAGATTGAGGATGAGAGGAAGGCGAAGAATAGCAGCAATCCATGGATGGGTTTTGGATCAGTGGAGCTTTGCTGGGCAATAGGAGACAGGATAGAAGATGAGAGCTCACTATTGTACTGGGTCGCAAAGAACAGAATCCCGATGGTTATCCCAGGCATAACTGATGGGTCGATAGGGTCACAATTATTCATGCACAGGCAAAGAAGCCCCGGTTTCACGGTGGACGTTCTAGCAGATGAGCAGATTCTATCCGATCTAATTTGGACTGCGAACGAAAGTCATGGACTGATGATTGGAGGAGGAATCTCGAAGCATCACGTAATCTGGTGGAATCAATTCAGAGAGGATTCGGGTATGGATTCGGCTGTTTCAATTACAACTGCACCTGAATATGATGGTTCACTATCTGGAGCCAGGCTAAAGGAGGCGATTTCATGGGGAAAAATAAGACCTGAGGCGGAACAGATAGTTGTTGAGGGAGAAGCTAGCCTAATCCTCCCGCTCCTCGGCTCTGATTTATTTCGAAGCGAATGATAATGCGCCGGAGAAACGGCTATTAATCTGCTTTTTCCGATGTGATGATATGTCAGTTAGAGAAATGATTCAGGACATGATAAACGAATTGACCGACGCTCTCGGAGACGCCGAGAAGCACGACTCTGGGAATAATGCCGCTGGGACACGAATTCGGAAGGTTATGCAGTCATGCAAAGGTCTTGCTCAAGATGTTAGAGTGAAGATTCAAGGTGACAAAAACTCACGTTGAGCTATTTCGCGCTGGCTATCATTTCCATCAGGGAGACCCTCATTGGAACCAATGGGTGCCAACCATCTCCTCCCGACATTACCAGGGCTTCGTGTATCTTGGTTAGGTCTGGTCTTTCTTCAATTTTCGAATGTAGACCCCTTACTGGGCTGGGGACCTCCGACAATGATTCAATGGTATGTGAATAGTTGACCGAATTATTGTAACGCTCCCAGAGTACTCTGATTTCGTCTATTACATCTGCCATCTCCCAAGCCCTTCTGCCACACATCGTATAGTTTCCATCTGGCATCTTTTCTTTCCCATTCAGACAGATGGTGGAAATGGCGTCGACTACATCCCGTACGTTTACCCAGAACCTGATATTCGTTTCTGGATCTGGCTGTTTCCCGCTCATAACTTTCTCAATCCAGTCGGTAATTACACCATTTCCCCATTTATTACCGCCATTTGGAATAATGACATCGGATAATTCGATTACAATTCCTGAACCGGGGTATGAAGATCCAGGTGGAACAATAGCGATGTCGCTGATTTCTTGGCTGTCGATCTGAATCGTAACTTCTGCCTTCTCTGGTTCGTCAACGAGTTCAGCGCCCGCTCTCTCGAGCCTCTCCTCAAGGGCCTCTCTTAGGCCGTCTGACGAACCTGAAACATGCACACTTCTGGGCATGGAAACGCATCTGTTTAGTTGGCCTCGATAGTCTTAGACGTGAAGTTTAGCAGTGCTTCCCTTAGAATATCCACGATCATATCTATCTCCTCGGAAGTTATTGCAAAGTGAGGGGTGAATCTCAGAGCATTCTGGCCCCCGTGAATCACCCCTAGTCCATTTTTCCTGCACCACTCTTCGACGCATCCGAAACCTACCACGGGTAGTTTCTCTGGATCCAATTCTGCGCATAGAAGGAGTCCGGTTCCTTGGACCTCGGTTATCGTTCCGGGCATCTCTTCTGCGAGTGCTCTCAATTTAGAAACGAATTCAACACCCCTTTCCTTGATATTTTTCCTCAATTCTGGAGTTACACGATCAAGGACAGAGACTGCAGTTTCCAAGGCTCTTGGATTGGTCGTCATAGTGTTTCCATAAATTCCTACTACGTATAATTCGGCGGCCCTCTCGGAGAGGCCAACTACTGAGAGAGGGTATTGACCGGCATTGAGAGCCTTTGACCATGTCTCCATGTCTGGAACCAAACAGTCCTCAAAACCATCGTAATCAACGATACTAAGGCATCCTTGACCCCTCAGCCCAGCTTGGATTGAGTCAACGATTAGCATACTCCCATGCTGAGTACAAAGAGTTCTGGCGAGATCGTAGAACTCTCTTGTTACACATTGCCCGGGATTGCCTTCGCCCATCACGGGTTCCATAGCCATCAATTCGATGAAGAATCCCTCTTCGTCCGCACGTTCGAAAGCAGATCTTAGTGAGTCTAGGTCATTGCTCGGTACGAAGATTACGTTGTCCCTCTCGCGGAATGATGCTAGATTCTTCTCATACTTCTCACTGCACGAGTCTGAAATCTGAGCTGGTCTGTGTGTCCTTCCATGGAATGCCTCTACTAGAGCAAGCATCTTGGTTGGCTTGCCCTCATGCTTTCCCCCCTTGCCAGTAACTCTGAGGGTATTTGCATCTGCAATTCGAATAGATATTGTTACCGATTCTGAACCGCTATTCAAACATACGAACCTGGAGAATGGGCATCTGCCCCTAGTGTGTCCTACTTCCTTCCTAAGTCGTTCAGATAGCCTCTTCTGGCTGAAAGATGGGGTCATGACATTGGCCATAACCCAATTCTGCTGCATTGACTGAATTACGTCATCGGGACCATGTCCCATCCCAAGCATACCATATCCACCATTATCGTGTAGGACCGCACCATGAGAGGTGACTATCCAAGGACCTCGGGCGGCGATTGCGACGTACGGATTTACAGTAGCGGCCGAATAGAAATTGACATAGTCCGATTGAAGATGTGCAGCCAAATCACTCTCTTTCATAGAAAATAGATCATCCCCCATGTCGTCGATTAGACTCTGGAAGTTTTCAGTTGCCTCCTCTATAGCCCGACTTAGTGAAGGATCTGTCTCTAGGAAATAGGAGATTACTGAGTCCTTTAGGCCGTTAGTCTGAGCTTGGCCGGTTCGAGAGCGGATTTCGGCCAGAGAAGCTAGTTTGCCATCCACGTGCAGGGCAGAGGAGGGATGCACATCAACATTCTCCGGAAATGGTCTGAGTTCGAGAAAATAGTGGCGGAATGTGAAAACTTGCTTTTCTGATAATCATAATAAAAATCAAACTAAAATTAATTTTCCAATTGAAAAATTCATTATTACTAAAAAATTCCAATTGGATTATCAGTCTTGATTAACGAATAATATAAGTGCCACTCCATTGTCTGGGGGTCTGGAGAAGCACGGGGGATGCACTCCTCCCTGAGGGAGAGAAATGGTAGAGGATTACGAAATACAGGAAATGATACACAGAGATGTCTACGTCGGAGAGAAACACGTTGGAGTGGTGGTTGGTGAGAGATTCCACCCTCGAGATGAGTTCGTGAGGTCACTGAGGATCAAAGTGGAAGACGAAGTTGCTAGTGAATTCATGAGGAAGCCTGCGGATCTGGCTCCTCTAGCCAAAGAGCTGGTTCACAGCATTAGACCAGACGGGGGAATCAAGCTTTCAAAATCGATGAGGGAATTGCAGAGAAGATGGAGGAACACGGTTAGGATCCAAGAGGACCTGTATGCTCCGGATGAGTTGTTGGACAGGGCAGTGCTTGACAATGATGGCATGGACATTGGCAATGTTGTGGAGCTTATCAAAATAAAGCGCACATACAAAGGTCTCCTGGTGAAGCCTCACTTCATGGTTAGAGCCAGGCATGGGCTTCCTGAGACAATAGCTGTACCCTGTGGGCAATTGGCCAAGACTACTTCTAGACTGGATGAAGTCATTCTGAAGTGCACCTTTTCCAGATTGATGACTCTGCCCAGTTTCTTGAAATTGAATGACGAAGGTTACGAAGAAGAGTGAGTGAATCCTTGAGTAGCCTTCAAATCACAATCCCATGTGCCGATGATGCTCAAGGGCGCGTAGCTTAGTTTGGCTGGAGCACCCGGCTGATAACCGGGAGG
>CAYFGC010000011.1:0-22157 GCA_964342625.1 uncultured Candidatus Poseidoniales archaeon
CTCTAAGACTGGTGATTAGATCGCCGTTAATTACGCAGAAAGTGCCACCAGAGAGATGACTCTTGCAGTTTGCAATTGCGCCACCAGTACCAAGGGGCTCGGTTTCCTCGATAATCTTCACTTCATATGGTAGCTGGGTTCTGGAGAAGTGGGAACGCATCTCCTCGATACCATAGCCGGCAGCGATTAGAACCCTGTCGACTAAGGATTCTGGCAGGACGTCCACCACATGCTCAATCATCGACTTATCCAGAATCGGTAGAAGGGGTTTTGGAACGCTTTCGGTCCATGGCCTTAGCCTAGTCCCGAACCCCCCTGCCAGAACGATGACATCCACGACACCCCCAGCACCGCACACCCTTTCATCGCTTCGTGCTTCTTCTTCGGAAGATGGGGAGCCGCATCTTTCAAGGCCACACCTCGGCTGGACAGACCAATGAACATTCACGAGTATCAGGCGAAGGCCATGTTCAGGGAGTCCGGAGTGTCTGTCCAACGAGGAGTTCACTGTACTACAGTCGAACAAGCACTATCCGCCTACGACTCACTTGGCTCAGATGTTGTCGCGGTAAAAAGTCAGATTCATGCCGGCGGAAGGGGCAAGGGGGATTTGTTCTGCCCCGACTCTGGGGAGTTGGTGATGCAGGGAGGAGTGAAGGTTGCATTCTCTAGGGAGGAAGTGGAAAACTATGCCTCAAATATCCTAGACCACAGACTCGTAACCAAGCAGACAGGTCCCTCTGGTAAGATTGTCAGCAACTTGTATGTTGAATCGGGTTGCGACATTGCCCATGAGTACTATCTAGCAATCCTGGTCGATAGAGAGGAGGATGCGATCCTAGTCATGGCTTCCACAGAGGGTGGCGTGGATATCGAAGAGGTTGCCGAGACGTCCCCGGAAGCAATTCACAAAGCATGGTTCTATCCATCCGACGGTCTGAGTGTTGAGGCTGCCCAGTCTCTCGGGGATTCCCTGGGGCTATCGGACAACTCTCTCGTTTCATTCACGGGTATGATTGTGAGACTAGCCTCTTTGTTCATAGAGAAGGATTGCTCGATGATAGAGATAAATCCCCTTGTTAGAGATGGAAACGGATCCATGGTGGCTTTGGATGCTAAGGTCAGCTTCGATGAGAGTGCCGGATTCAGACATCCATGGAGGGAGGATCTCAGAGACATCTCGGAAGAGTCAGATGTGGAGGTAAGGGCTCATGAACACGGACTCTCATATGTTGATTTGGACGGAAACATCGGTTGCTTGGTCAATGGTGCTGGCTTGGCAATGGCTACAATGGATGTAATCAAGTTGTACGGGGGGGAGCCAGCAAACTTCCTAGACATCGGAGGGGGTGCAGATAGCGAATCAATTACCGCTGCATTCGGGATAATTCTTGAGGATTCACTTCTGGAGGGAATCCTTGTCAATATCTTTGGTGGCATCATCAGGTGCGATATGGTCGCAAGAAGCATCATAGAGGCCTCAGAGGAGACAGGTCTGAAGATTCCACTGGTGGTCAGGTTCTCCGGTACTAATCACGAAGAAGGCAGGAAGGTTCTGGAAGAATCCGATCTAGATGTGATTACTGTCAGCACTCTGGGAGACGCCGGCGAGGCAATAGTCAAGGCAATTGGGGGGATTTAGTCATGAGTATTTGGATAAATGAGGAAACAAGGGTCTTGGTCCAGGGTATCACAGGAAGCCAAGGAACGTTTCATGGGACCAGAATGGTCGAATACGGCACAGACATAGTCGGTGGAGTTACTCCAGGAAAGGGAGGGCAAGTTGTAGAATTGCCAGGAAGATCGGTTCCAGTATTCGATACGATGACAGAAGCAGTCTCCTCAACCAAGGCAGAGGCCAGTGTAATTTACGTTCCAGCGCGATTCGCAGCCCCTGCAATAATTGAGGCCGCTGACTCATTCCACGAATTGAACGGAGGCGGGCTAATCGTCTGCATCACCGAGGGGATCCCAACTCTCGACATGGTCAAGGTAGTTTCTCACTTGGAGAAAAGGCCAGGAGTTAGGCTAATCGGACCAAATTGCCCTGGAATAATCTCACCTGGTTCCGATGGGGGGTGCAAGATAGGAATAATGCCCGGTTACATCCACGCCAAAGGCAGGATCGGAATCATCTCCAAGTCTGGCACCCTAACTTACGAGGCCGTCGCACAAACCATGAGCGTAGGTGAAGGCCAAACAACCTGCGTCGGTATCGGTGGCGACCCGGTAAATGGGACTGGTTTTATCGATTGCTTAGAAGCCTTTGAGAATGACCCAGATACCAAGGCAGTGGTGATGATCGGAGAGATTGGTGGCACTGCAGAAGAGGAAGCAGCAGCATGGTCCAAGACTAACTTCTCCAAGCCACTTGTGGGATTTGTTGCAGGAGCTACCGCGCCACCCGGCAAGAGGATGGGGCACGCAGGAGCAATCATTTCAGGTGGCAAGGGTACTGCGGAGGAGAAGTTCTCCGCATTCGAAGCCGCGGGAATCCACATTGCTCGCGACCCATCAAAGATTGGTGAGGCTCTGGTATCGGCCTTGGTAGAAGCAGGCCTGCGAGAGTCTTAGGAACAGAAACCTCTAGCGAGACCAAGTTGGTGCCCATGTCGAGTATTTTCAACTCGGAGTTAGACTCTATCCTGGAAGGCACCTCTCGCTCATTCTACCTCTCTCTCAAGGAGTTGCCCAATCCAATAAGGCCCCAAATCAGCCTTCTGTATATGCTCGCCCGTACATCTGACACAATAGCCGATTCAGAGCAAGGTGATTCGAGTGAACTATTGCTTGCACTCGAGTCATACAATGACTACTCACAGGGCATATCCGCAAATCCACTGGACCTATCTTCATTAGCAGAATCACAAAGAAACAAATCTGAAGCCTCACTGCTAAGGAATGTCGACAAAATCGTCTCCAAGATAGCGGACTTTTCGGAATCCGATCAGAAATCCATTCGTCATTGCCTCGGCACCATAATCGGAGGGCAGATTCTCGACCTACAGAGATTCTCATCAGATGATGGTACAATTCTCTCTTTAGAATCCGACGAAGAGTTAGACGACTACGCCTATCGGGTAGCAGGTAGTGTCGGAGAGTTCTGGACTAGGATGTCACTTGACCACATATTCACACCCAAAGAGGAAAATCTGGAGGAACAACTCTTCGAGAAGGGAATCAGATTCGGCAAATCCCTACAGATGATCAACATACTGAGGGACATCCCAGCAGACCTGTCCCTTGGAAGGTGCTACATCCCAAGTAGTAAACTGGAGGGACGGGGAATGACGCCAACCGATCTCTTGGACCCTTCAAGCATGGAATCATTTAGACCGATATATGATGAATATCTTGATTTGACCGACGAATACCTCACTTCAGCAGTCCAGTATATCGAGATGCTGCCTCATTGGAAGTTCCGACTCAGGGCTGCTTGCATGTTCCCTGTGGTTATCGGGAAGAGGACGGTTTCCAAGCTCAGAGGAGGAAATGTCCTGGATCCAAGTAACAGAATCAAGGTCGACAGATCAGAAATCAAAGACGTCATCAAGAAGGTAGTATTCTCAGTTCCATCCAGACAAGCTAGCATGCGGATCCTAAGGGGCTAGATTACAGAAACACTGTATTTTGCCCCCCAATCTTTCGATGCATCATGGAAACCCACCCGGGAGACATTCAAGTGGGCCAAGACTCCGCCCGATTCTGAAACCACATGGCGCAGGGCAGGGAACCCGGAAGCGAGACCATCCTCGATGCGGAGATAGACGACGCAGTCTATACAGAACCAACAAACCGCCAAGAAGATCAGATAGACATAGTCAGAGCTGCTGTCGATATTACTAAGGAAGCAGCCAGGGCAATCAGCATCACAGCCATAGAGGCAGTCCGAGAAAGCGCTCTTTTCATGGGAGTCATTGGATCAAGGGGGGAATTGCTGGACCCCTTCAAACACATTGATGCACCAATCTGGACTGAACCAGAAATACCCCATCACATGGTAGAAACATCATACGAATTCTGCGAGGAGCTGACTCGTAGGGAAGCAGGAAATTTCTATCACTCCTTCAAGTATCTGCCCGAGGAAAAGCGCCGTTCAATAATGGCATACTACGCATTCTGCCGCAGAGCAGACGATATTGCCGATGGAGACTTCGAAGACGTCTTCCCCGGGGGCTCCTCAGATGATCCAGAATCAGTAAATTACAGATCTGACATTGAAAGACTAAGCCCGGGCGGACCTGTCTTAGACCGTTCGACATACAATGACAAGATGTCCCAATTGTTCTACTATCGCAAGAAGCTGTCAACCGCATATGGGGATTATACATCTACTGATCCAATTTTCATCGCTCTCAAGGACACCGTTCTGAAGTACGGAATTCAGCGGCAATTACTGGATGATATGATCAGCGGGATGGAAAACGATTTCCATAAGAATCGATACCATACCTTCGAAGAACTATACTCATACTGTTACAGAGTCGCTTCCACGGTTGGTCTGGTGTGTATAGAAATATACGGATACGACGATCCAAAAGCAAAGGAATACGCTGAGTCTTGGGGCGTCTTCATGCAACTAATCAACATAATCAGAGATGTCTCGGAAGACGCAAAGAGGAATCGCATCTACCTCCCTCTAGACGACCTAGCTCGATGGGGCATCTCGGAGGAGGACGTCAAGAACGGCGACGCTCTTCTTGAACACCCAGGTTGGGCACCATTCGTGGAGGAGTACTTGGAGAGGGCCGATGGATATCGGCAAAGGGCATTCAAGCTCCTCGGTCACTTGGATAAGTCGGCTAGATACTCCCCGGCTGCAATGGCTTCATTCTACCAATCCATCATGGCCAAGATTTCCAAGAAGAAAGGCGATGTTTTCTCTGAGAGGATTCAACTTTCCAAGACCGAGAAGATGCTGCTCGCCGGATACGTGTACGTAAGGTACCGATTCTTCGGTTTCTGAAGTAAACGAGCGTGTGATGCCTAACGCATGGAAGAAGTATTAGTCAATGGTAAGGAGGGTGAGGCATGAGGGTGGCCGTTCTTCTGGAGGAACGCTGCAAGCCCAATAGCAATGCGTTCGCCTATCTGAAGAAGTTCTCCGCCATGTGTGACAGGGAATGCATACAGGTAGAGGGGTCAAAGTGCAAGATACTCGAGACTGCATGCCCGGTCTGCTTTACGAGGGCAAAGCACTGTCCCGATGACGCGGTAAAAATCATCAATCTCCCAGAGGAACTGGACACCGATCTGACGCACTCCTACGGACAGAACTCATTCAGACTATTCAGACTCCCCTCTCCGCGTCAAGATCAGATTGTGGGAATACTTGGCCCCAATGGTATTGGCAAATCAACCGCAATCAACCTACTATCGGGTGCATTCAGACCAAATCTGGGTGATTGGTCAAACCCTTCACCAGAGTGGGAACAGGTAATCTCAACGTTCCCCAGAGGGGAGCTCAGGGATTACTTGGGCTTGGTCGCGGAGGGTGAAATTAGCATAGCAGTGAAGCCTCAGTATATCGACAAACTCCCTCGTATTTTCGAAGGAGAAGTCAATCAGCTTCTGACCAGGGTGGATGATAGGGGAGAGATCGATAGATACTCCGAGCTGATGGGAATCTCTCACATTATCGACAGAAAATTGGGCGATCTTTCGGGGGGGGAATTACAGAGAGTAGCGATTTGTGCCACCCTACTAAAGGAAGCTGACGTCTACTTCTTTGACGAGCCATCTTCCTACTTGGACATATACGAGAGAATGAGAATGGTTGGAGTGGTCAGGGATCTGACTGAGAGGGGCAAGAGAGTACTCGTGGTGGAGCACGATCTGGCAATTCTTGATGTTCTATGTGACCTAGTTCACGTAATTTATGGGGATAGATCTGCATACGGTATCTTCACCCCACCGAGATCCACTAGGACTGCAATAAATGCATATCTGGATGGTTATCTTCCTGAGGAGAATGTCAGGATAAGGGACAAGCCAATTCAATTCCTAAGGGGCCGAACACGTGGGGAGGAGGTTGGCACCCCGGTTCTCAAATGGGGCTCAATAGAGAAAAATCTGGGAGAATTCAACCTCAAGACAGGAGAAGGCGAGGTTAAGTCAGCTGAGGTTGTTGGGGTAGTCGGACCTAATGCAACCGGGAAGACCACCCTCGTCAAGATTATCGCTGGGGAAATAGATCCAGACGAGGGATGGTGTACTATGGATTCCAAGGTATCATACAAACCCCAGCATGTTAGTACCGACTTCGAGGGAACGGTCCAAAACTGGCTCGATTACGAATTGGGAAGCAAATGGCGGAGCGGCGAATTCCATACCCAGGTTATTCGGACACTTCAAGTCGATAAGATGCAGGATTTACAGGCCTCGAAACTTTCTGGCGGGGAACTCCAGGCTGTCAGCATAGCCATCTGCTTGGGCAAGGAGGCGGACTTGTACCTATTCGACGAACCAAGCGCACATCTAGACGCTAATGCACGAATGGAGGCAGCAAAGGCAATCAGGAGGACAATGGAAAGTAATGAGAAGGCCGCAATGGTAATTGATCACGATACTTATTTCCTCGACATAGTCAGTGACTCCATCCTTGTTTTCCAGGGTGAAGGGGGCAAAAATGGCCATGCAGTTGGACCCCTATCCCTTAGGAAGGGCATGAACCTATTCCTATCCGATGCTGACGTAACTTTCCGAAGGGATGTGGAATCACACCGACCGAGGATAAACAAACCCTCGAGTAGGAAGGACCGCGAACAGAAGTCATCCGGAGAATACTTCTACTCTGACTAGCATTGACCATTGGATTCTTGAGGGGCCATTCCAGCCCATTGACGTGACAGAAGAGGCGCCGGACGATGAAACATCGTCTCACGATGAAGAGGAGCCAGACTTTGAGGCAATGATTTCAGAACTAGAGAAGGAAATTCAGTACGCCAAGGCAGAGACCGCAAACGCTGTTCAGAGGGCGGCAAGAGATAGGTCAGAGGCTCTGAAGTATGGCGGTGCTTCACTTGCCAGACGAATAATACCTGCAATTGACCATCTGTCCAAGGCAGTCGATGCATCCGAAGGAGAGCAGGGTTCGGAGTCTGTAATTGAGGGGGTGAGGCTTACTTTAGATGGATTGAGGACCTCTCTTGAAGCCGAGGGAATATCACAAATCGACGCATTAGGGGAGAAATTCGACCCCACATGCATGGAGGCAATCGCAACAATCCCATGCCCGGAGGGTGAGGAACCGGGCAGTGTGATAGAAGTAATTGAGAGCGGTTACAGAATGCACGACCGCATCCTTCGAGCATCCAGGGTCATTGTATCCGAGGGCTAGTCGTGACCAAGAAAGGACGTATTTCCCTATTCGCAATAGGACTAGTATCGGCATATTTACTCTCAATCCTATCAATCCAAATTGCAGCCCCAGATGATCCAATAGAACCGGCGAAATTCCCCACCAGTTGCCCAGAAGATTCAATCAACTGCTCTATGATTGCTCCAAATCACCATAGAAGCGGAAATATTACTGAGATTAGGATCAATGCCAGTTTAGATGAAGTGATGGATGAAGTCAGAAAATGGGTTAACGCCCAATCTGGAACAACCACAATAGGAGATTGGCCTGAACAAACCCATGCTGTATTTAGAACGCTAATCCTGAGATTTCCCGATGATTTTGTAGTCAGAGGTTTCTGTGACAATGGAGAAACCGTGCTTCACGTTTACTCCAAGTCACGCCTCGGCGTCTCCGATCTTGGTGTAAACAAAGCTCGAGTCATGAGTTTCAACGATTACATGTCAAACGTCGAAATGGCTACATCAGATTGCACCTAGGCACTATTGGCGATAACCCTGTCCACCACCATTGATCCAGATATTAGGAAGGCTCAAACCCTCCCTTCCTCATACTATACTGACCCAGAGATTTTCTCAGAAATAAAACTCAGTTTTAGAAAATATTGGCACTTCGCGGCCCACAAAAACCAACTCGAAGAAAACTCTGCTATTGAGCTGAGACATTTGGAGAAACTCATCGACGAGCCCATGATAATGACCTCCGACGGGGAAATCCGGTGTATTTCCAACGTTTGCACTCATAGGGGAATGCTAGTCGTAGATTGCAAATGCTCCAAGACAATCTTACAGTGCCCTTACCATGGGAGAACCTTCGGTCTTGATGGATCAATGAGGGCTATGCCTGAGTTCAAAGGGGTAGAAGATTTTCCCACCAATGAAGACGATCTGCGGAACTTTCCAGTACTGAATTGGAGGGGACTCATCTTCTCAGGAATTGAACCTTCGGGACTTGACTCTTCCTTGGAAGAGATGGAAAGAAGGGTAGGTTGGATGCCCATTGAGACATTCGAATATGACGACACTAGAAATCGAAGTTACGATATAAACGCAAACTGGGCACTATATGTGGACAATTATCTGGAGGGGTTTCACATTCCCTTCGTGCACAAGGACCTGAATAATGCATTGGACTATGATAACTATCAGACTGAACTTTTCGAAGGAGGAGTTCTTCAGATTGGAATCGCCAGCGACGGAGAGGCCACCTTCGACATCCCGGAAGAATCTCCCGACTTCGGCCTCGAAGTGGCAGCATACTACTATTGGTTATTCCCAGGTATAATGCTAAATTTCTACCCATGGGGGCTTTCTGTTAACTTGGTAGTCCCACTATCTGTTGACAGTACTCGGATAATCTATCGTGGATTCGTCTGGGACAAGAGAATGATGGGGAAGGGAGCTGGCGGCGACTTGGACAAGGTCGAATCGGAAGATCAGGCCATCGTAGAAGCCACCCAGAGAGGTGTCTCCTCTCGAACTTATGATAGAGGAAGATATTCTCCTAACAAGGAGAAAGGAGTGCATCATTTCCACCAATTACTGACATCTTAGATTCAATTCATAACTAAATGTCCATTCGTCAGATTGTGAATCCGCATCGTAAAAGTTCAATTGCAGTACTTTTGGTTTCCATCTTGCTTCTCCCTGGATGCCTAAGTGATGAAGTATCGGAGACTTCAGAGATCGATAATTGCACTGGTGAAACCTGTGAATCAACCAATACAAACGTCGATGAAGAGTCGGTTGAAGAGGCGGTTGAAGAGGTGGTTGAAGAGGTGATTTCGATTTCAGGAATCGGCCATTGTGACAATACAAATCCAGATCATTGCCTGCTCCCTTTCCCATCACCAGCTTTCCTTACCAGCGACTCACAATCATTAACTGGATTCAGAGTAAATATTCCCGGAAAAGCAATCCCCGACTCTACATCAGCCATTTCCAATGAATTCCATATGATTAATTCCAGAGATGGGCACTCGCCGGCGACTCAAATTTTCACCACATTCAGCAGCCTCCCCGATATCTCTGCCCTTGCCTCTCAAGACAACATTACTCCTTCTGTAGAAAGTGGACATGGTAGTGTATTACTAAACATGGACTCAGGAGAAATTGTTGAACACTGGATTGAAATCTCTTCAAGGACCCAAGGGGGAGAGTCAACCCTTGTTCATCTTAGGTCACTAAGAGGCCTTGATCACAATACTCAGTATGCCGTTGCTTTCAGAGGTTTGATGGATTCAGATGGTATCTCAGTTGAACCATTCAGTGCTTTCAAGGCTCTGAGGGATGGAGTACTTACAAATTCGAACCAGATTGAGCAATCCAGAATAGGTTACGAATCTATGTTCTCAGCACTCTCAGAAGTAGGTTTCGAACGAGACTCCCTCCAATCAGCATGGTGGTTTCACACAGCTTCTACTCAATCTCTGACACATAATCTGATTTCCATGAGAAATGATGCTTCTCAACGCTTGGGTGATGGCGGTATAGGTTGCAACGTAACATCTGTGGAGGAGAACTATGGAAACGATAACTCCACACTCAGAAGAATTCGAGGAACCATCACCACACCCCATTATCTGGAATCAGTACACCCTCCAACTCCAATGATTAGGGATGAAGTTGGAAATCCTAAGTTCAATTTCATGACCGAGGTTGTCTTCACTCTAACCATTCCAATGTCATCTGCAGAGAATTCACAACCAGCACCACTTGTGGTACTTGGGCACGGATTTCTAGGAAATGGAGAGGGCATGGTTTCAGGATTTAGAGGGTGGGCAAACCAGTCTGGAGTGGCCACCATCGGAACCGACTTTAAGGGGTGGAGCTCAGATGGGGATTACGATGCAGTAATGTTCGGATTGATGAATGTAAACTACCTTCAGCACCAGTCCGAGAGACTCCAACAGTCTGTTATCAACCATCTAGCCATGATCAAGACAATCAAGGGCATTTGCTCCGATTTACCAGAATTCTATCACAACGGAACCAATCTGGTCGATACTTCTGATATCGATTACATGGGGGTCTCATTAGGCGGCATTAGGGGCCCGTCAATGCTTTCACTAATTCCTGAAATGGATCGCGGAGTTCTTTGGGTTGCCGGCTCGTCTTTCTCTTTCATTGCCGAAAGATCAACACAGTATACTCAGTTTGAGGAGCTATTTTCCTCCTCCCTAGCATACGAGTCAACAATGGATAGATCGATCCTCTTGGCATTAATGCAGTCAATGTGGGATACTACCGAACCTGAGACCTATCTTCCATTCAGGGAAGGTGGATTGGAGGGAGAACTACATCCTTTCGAGATCCTCTACTTGGTGTCGATAAATGACGCACAAGTGACAACACTGTCAGCAGATAGGGCATCAAGGACTTCTGAGATTCCAGTTCTCCTAAATTCCACACATCACCCACACGGGCTGGATGTTGTTCAGTCATCAGAATCAAACTCAGCAATTGTCTACTTTGATGGCGGCTTCCCAGAAGTTCCATCTGGGAATATCCAGGGCCCAATGGCATACCATTCTCTTGCGCATAACCAGGTTCTTGGTTTCGAACCAGCAGTTGACTTGGCAACCGTCTATCTACAAAGTGGAACAATTACGGATTCCTGTCCCGGAAAATGTTTCTTTGAAGGAACATGGTAAGAATTCCGGTCAGTTCACTCTCTCTTCTTTCTGACCTGAGGTCCAGTCGTAGATGCCACTACCCGTCTTCTTCCCCAAGTTACCTGAATCTACCAACTCTTCGAGAAGTGGATGTGGCCGATATGAATCATCATCGAATGCTTCTGCAAGGCTGTTTAGGATGTCTCTCCTGACATCAAGACCAACTAGATCTGACAATTCGAGGGGCCCCATGGGGTGCCTGTATCCCAGACGCATTGCTGTGTCAATGTCACTTGCAGAGGCCACACCCTCAGCAAGCATCCTTATCGCCTCGTTACCCAGAACGACGCCAAGCCTACTTGTTGCGAAACCGGGTACGTCCCTAACTAGGATGGTGGTTTTACCCAACGCTTCTCCTACTTCCTCTGCAATGGACACGGTTCTTTCGTCTACTGCTTCGTGACGAACAATCTCGAGGAGTTGCATCAATGGTACTGGATTGAAGAAATGCATCCCTATCACCCTCTCGGGACAACTGGTGTGTGAAGCAATCTCAGAAATTGGTAGTCCAGATGTGTTCGTGGCGAGAACTGCATTCGAAGGTGCCATGACCCCTAATTCTTCGAAAATAGACTTCTTTAGTTCCATTTTCTCCGGAACCGCTTCGATAACAATTTCCGAACCCTCCACGGCTTCTGACATCTCACTCGTCGCAATAAGGTTCGAAGTCCACTTCTCCTTCTGCTGGGAAGTAGTCTTGCCCTTGGAAATCCCTCTATCCCAGAACTCTTGTATTCTCTCAATCCCCCTCTCTAGGGATTCAGGAAAAGCGTCGAAGAGACTAGTCTCCCAACCAGTCTGGGCACAGACCTGTGCAATTCCCGAACCCATCGTACCAGCGCCGATTACTGCAACCTTGCGTATTGTCACGAGCGTCGGAAGGTCTGCAGGGAAATAAGCAGTGCTAACTCTCACGTCCATATGCTGCTAGAGCAGACTGGAACAGCCTCTGCCGAGGCACGTCATGCTCCAAGAAGCACGTGAAGGGTGCCACATCCTTCAGAAGCTCGATGGAGGAGACGTATGCCCCATAGATGAATGGGTCTGCCCCCTTCATCTCTGGGATTTCAATCCCAAGTTTACCCAGGCCCTTTCTGGTGTCATCGTCCCATATGGAGTATGTATGGTGGGTGAAGTGCAGATATGCGGAGAGTCTTCTGATGTCGGATCTGGCCTTGTCTGTCAGACTCTCGATCAGAAGCGTGTCCGGATAGCGAATAGCATACAGTGAAAGTAGAACTTCACGCTGTGTCTCTGCCCTCCATGCTCGCTCCTCAAGGCCCATCCACCCATCAATCATGTCGAGCATTTCTGGAGTGTAGGGACGATAGACCCGATAGAGTAGACTCTCGTACCCGTCCGGGTCCTGCTCCTCCGAGTGATGGTGCTCGTGGAATAGCTCGGTCAGCCTGTCGAAGAATGGCTGGCAGAGTTCCTTGTCAAAAATGGATAGAGCGACGTGTTGCATGGAAATACCCCGAGACTATTTGCCCTTCCATTCTCTGTACTGGATCCATTCCTGCTTCATGTAGTCGTTAAGCAGCCTTTCTTCGTCTTCTTCTGTCGGAAGCACGGTTGCCAGGTAATCCTCCCACTCTTGGTCACTGCCATCGAAAGGCTCTCCCTCTACTGTGAAATTCCTACCAGCGTACTTTCCGATCCCCCTCTTGAATTTGTCAGATGGGATGAATAACTCCGGCTGTCCTTTCTTTCGGGCTTTGCTTATCCTCCTCATCTCCTCGCTAAGCTCTTGGAAGTATAGGTCTCTGCTAGCCTCGTTGAGGTGATCCCTGTCCGCAGACTCGGTCGCCTCCCTTTCGTCATAACGGCCCTTTATTCCATAGACGTAGGCCCATTGTGCGCTCGTCGAGTCATCGGTCCCGAACAAGTCTAGTCCGGTACTGACCCATTTGTTCACGTATTTCTGGATTAGAGCACAGGGGATGACTCCCTGCTTCACAATTCTTCTGAGTCCATTTGCTCCCGTGCCTAGGTGGAAAGACTCCTCCTTGAGCATCGGGCCCATGCTGGCTGCAAGCGGTTTGAAGGAGGAAGTGCTGAGCATCTTCAGTTGATACTTCCCATCCCTGTCGATGAAGTGAGTGAACATGAAGAAGTCCAGCCAGTGATCTATTGGCTCGTTGAAAGACCCAAGGATCCTCGTCCCCTCCTGCGCGTTCCTCTCTAGGAGCTTCGCGGCCTCTCTGACTCCCTGTTCTCCGAAGAATGTGCAAAGAAGGTAAGCCATCTGCCATCCGTGCCTCTGCTCTTCGCACATGATTCTGAGTGCAGATTTCTTGTCGTACTCGGTTGGCGCAGTTTCCAGAAGATGATTCTGTTGCTCGACGCTAGCAAATTCGGTGTCACCCTGGACACTAACCATGGTTATTATCGCATCCATGATATTCTGTTGTGGTATCTGCATCCTCCGGTCCCACTTCGGCATGCCCTCGAAATCGCCGAACTCTATCTCATTCCCAGCAGTGTCCCAGTCGAACTTTATGTCGAATCTGTAGTCTCCCAGCCAAGAGGGATCGAATCCAATCCTAGTCTGCCAGTCATTGAATTCTTCGATCCATGTCTCAAAGTTCGTTGGGTAACTTTCTACTACCTCGGTATCAGCCATTGAGCACCCCAATGCAAACGGGTATTTCAGCGATTGCTTCGCTCAATTACTTCGCGTTCTAGGACTACTTTCCTTCGAATCTAGGTGTCTGCTTATCGACGTATGCCTTGATGCCGGTCTTTGCATCATCCGACTGGAATAGGTCGGACTGCAATTCACGCTCCAAAGCCAGGTGATACTCTAGCGGAATCTCTAGCCCACTCTGTACGCTTCGCTTGATGTTCCCGATTGCCTTTGCTGCAGCGAAGGGGAGCGTGAAACGTCCGGAGTAGTCGAGGACATCCTGGTGGAACTCCTCTAGGGTCATGCTATCGTAGATGTCATGAACCAGATCCATGTCCTTTGCCTCTTCGAAGGAGAACTTCCTGCCTGTCACCATTATCTCCATTGCCTTCGCCTTTCCGACAAGTCGTGAAAGTCTAGCCGTCCCACCGGTTCCCGCAAGAACTCCCAGGGATACCTCAGGGAGTCCGACCTGAAAGTTACCCTTTCTGGCAATCCTGATGTCTGCTGCCATGGCGATCTCCAATCCCCCTCCTACGGTGTGCCCATTTAGAGCGGCGATAACTATCTTTGGCGTTTGCTCCAATCTCGACAGGGTCTCATTGGCATGCAAGCAGAAGAAATACTTGTATCGAGGAGTCAGTTTGTTCAGATACTTGATGCTAGCCCCAGCAGAAAAGAACTTCTCACCATGACCAGTAAGAAGGATTACTGAGACATCATCATCGAACCTAGCACTCAGGATTGCATCATCAATATCGTGCCACATCTCCCTAGTGTAGGTGTTTACAGCTGTCCTATCTCCGTCCAGTGGTTCTCCATCAGAGTCGGAAACCAGTTCGATTATTGCTACACCGTTTTCTGTTACCCCGTAGTTTACGAGGCGGTTTTTCATGGGCTTTAACTCGGGCCATGTTGTCATACTCACACGACCGAGTTCCGCCATATCAACCAAACGGAGGACGAACTAGGCTAACTATCCGACTCTTGGAAAGAAAGTGCTCCTCCGCCTTTCCTGACCGACTTCCATTCTTCTCGAATTTCTCTGGCTCTTTCGCTGGGCTCCCAAATATCTCTGTTTAGGGGTTTCCTGAATGGCATTCTGTGAACGATTCTCCCATCAGATAGGGACTTCCTCCTTAGCATTCCTATTTTCACTATCGGCCATAGTGCTCTTCGAATCAGACCAGGTTTGTACAGCCAACGCATGAAGCTCAAACCATCTCCCTTCCTTTTCTGATCCCTCATCCATTGATTCGCCACAATCTTGAACCCCCTATCGCCTACCCTATTCATCAGGAATCTGTTTACCGCACTGGCTCTAACTAAGGGGACCAGCCTCCCTCTGATTTCTTTCTCGTAGTCCAATTCGCCTAGTATGGCTTTGGCGGATAGCACCCCGCTTGTAATTGCGTACCTCATTCCAAAACCCCACATGAAGTCTTGCAACCCGCCAGCCTCTCCGACGTAGAACCTCCCTTCGTGTTCGTATTTCGTCGGCAGCCCAAAATCCCCCTTTCCTCCGACCCTCTTGATAGGTTTCCTATTCAGGTCGTAGTTATCCTCGTACCAAGCAATTGTCTCGTCAAGATACCGCCCGCTATTCCTCTGCTTTCTCCAAAGGCATGTGCAAATCAGACCTATTCCATCAATGATGATCAAGTAAGAATATGCACCCGGGGCCAATTTGTCGTTAAGTTGGAATGCTACTATGTTTCGATGGGTTGTTTCAAAGATCTCCCCATAGGCTACTGCACTGGATTCTCTTGGCCCGGCAGCAACAATGTCGCATTCTTCGGGCGGCTTTCTGACGCCATAGTGGATGTTTACCCCTGCCTCCAAAGCCATCCTCTTGAAACCCTGATCTATTGTGTGGCCGGAGGTCCCCCTTTCCACCACTCTGAAGGCCACGCCATCTGTTTCTGGATGTGTGACCACGTCATCTGGATGGATTAGGTCGATTATCCCAAATGCGTCAGATTTGAACATGTTCGTGTCAAAACCCCATTCGGCCATCTCGTCAAAGAAGTCTACTTCACTAGTCCAATTCTCTATTCCCTGGAAGTCACCATCAAACCTCGCCCCGCTGTCTTTTCTGATCTCATGAACGTGGACATCCTTCCCAGAGCGGGCCAATATTGTGGCCGCAGCCAAACCAGACAGTCCAGCACCAAGGACATGTACTTCATCGCTCACAATATTGCGAATCATGACTTTCGCTTGAACAGTTGGGTCATCCGTTGGTTTCAAGCGAGTAATCTCATGGGGCACTGTGACCGTGCATATCGAGGTAGCCAGAGAACCTCTCGACACCTCTCAACTGAGAGGCCTGGTTGACACACAAGGATGTGGAAGCATAGTCAGCTTCGTAGGTGTCACTAGGCAGATGGAAGGCGGCTTCTCGGTGAAGAGCCTCGAATTTGACGCTTGGGAGGACAAACTCCCAGATGTCCTTAGAAGCATAGCAAACCAGTCGATATCAGATTTTGGAGTAAAATCAGTTGTCTTGGCTCATCGGATCGGTTCTGTTGAACCCGGTGAGAACATAGTTTGTATCCACGTAGGCTCAGCTCACAGGGCAGAAGGTTTCTCCGCGTGCTCGTGGCTAATCTCAGAACTAAAGAAGCAAGCTCCACTCTGGAAGAAGGAGATTAGAGAGGACGGAGAGTTCTGGAAGGCAGGTCTTGGTTGATAGGCAATAACTCCCGCATCTACTCTCCGAGCCTCTGAATAGGGAAAGCCCCCCCGGTCTTTGTATGGTGTCGGAGGTGACTCGATGGGAATAGTGGATGTAGGATCAAAGCCGATACTCGAGAGAGAAGCTACTGCTACTGGATCTATTCGACTCTCGAAGAAGGCCATAGACTCTGTCCTCAATGGAAATTCCCCCAAGGGAGACGTCAGGGGCGCATCCACCATTTCTGCAATTCAGGCAGTCAAGGAAACGCCACGCACGCTCCCCCATTGTCACCCGATTCCAATCGAGGCTTGCAATGTTGAATGGGAGGTTCTCGATGACGAACTCCGTTGCACAGTGACTGTTAGGACCCATTGGACAACTGGAGTTGAAATGGAGGCTCTTTGTGGGGTTAGTGCCGGTTTACTTTGTGCATGGGATATGCTGAAACCAATTGAGAAGGACGAAAACGGCCAGTATCCCACTGTCTCAATCGAAGGGATTAGGGTACTGCGAAAGAAGAAGTTACACCCATAGGGTTGATTTCCCTAACCCCTTCACATGGGCATGCCAACCGGGGATTTGATACCCGAATTTCTGAAGGCTACTGAAGCAGCAGCAATTGCCGCCTCAAAATGGAAGGGACTTGGCGATGGGAAGGCTGCTGATGGAGCAGCCGTAGAAGCAATGCGTGCAGTCTTCGACTCTGTCCCATTTGATGGGCGCGTCGCAATCGGAGAGGGTGAGCGTGACGATGCCCCCATGCTCTGGATCGGGGAGCCCTTAGGCTCGAAGCAGGGAGATCCCAATGCCCCGTCTATCGACATCGCTGTAGATCCCCTCGAATGCACAAATCACGTTGCTTCTGACCTGCCAAATGCTATGGCCGTCCTGGCTGCAGGGCCAAGAGGGTCTCTCCTTCATGCACCTGACTGCTATATGGACAAGATTGCAGGACCAGCGGAGATTTCAGGAGTAACTAGTCTGGAGGCGGATGTAGATTACAACATTCAAGGGGCCTCAAATGCCTTAGGAAAGAGGCCCGAAGAGATGAAAGTCGTTGTGATGGATAGACCCAGGCATAATGACCTAATCAGGGATTTGAAGAACCTAGGAATTAAGCCAATATTAATCGGAGATGGTGACATTGCCGCTGCGCTCAATGCAGCAGATCCAAATTCTGAGATAGACATGCTAATGGGAATTGGCGCCGCCCCAGAAGGTGTGATTACCGCCACTGCATTGAGGGGACTAGGCTCTTCATTCGAAGGCCGTTTAGTTTTCAAGAATGATGGTCACAGAGAGAGGGCAGAGAAAATGATTGACGGAGATATCGAGAGGATATGGGATCGAGATGAACTCTGCTCCTCTGACGATTCAGTTTTCATTGGCACAGGTGTTTGTGATGGAAGGACAAAGGGCGTTGAAGATAACGGAGATGGTACTCACCGAGTTTCTTCAGAGATTATAGATGTCTATTCCAAAAATCACTACCTTTCTTCAACAATTCTTTAGTCTGGAATTCTAATCCAGTGAACTAATCTCTATGTCGATGGTTTCTTTTCTCAGAACGTTTTCCACACAGACGGGTAAGCGGATGGACAGGCAATTATTGGAGAAAAATGCGAGAGAATTGGTGTCACCAGGGAGGGGCATACTAGCCGCAGATGAAAGCAACGGGACAATGTCCAACCGTCTTGAGGCGGTCGGTATCGAACCCTCACCCGAGGCTAGAAGAGCTTACCGTGCAAACCTATTCTCCACCAATGGATACGAATCCGCAATTAGCGGTGTGATATTATTCGATGAAACGATTCGCCAATCTATGGACAACGGCAAACAAATCACCCAAGCACTCTCTGAAAGAGGAATATTGCCAGGAATTAAAGTCGATACCGGTGCAAAGGAACTGGCAAACCATGAAGGTGAGAAGATCACCGAGGGCCTTGATGGACTCAGAGAAAGGTGCAAAGAATATTTTGCCATGGGTGCCAGATTCGCAAAATGGCGAGCCGTAATCAGAATTGGTGACGGAATACCAAGTTCAGCGTGCCTCTCCACAAACGCCCACGCTCTAGCGAGATATTCCGCTATCTGTCAAGAGCAGGGGCTTGTTCCAATAATCGAGCCGGAGGTTCTAATGGATGGAGACCACAGTGCTAGTGTGTGCTTCGATGTCACATCTTTGATTCTCGAAGCTACTTTCTCAGAGTGCGAGAGACAGGGAGTCCACATCCCCGGGGCTCTATTGAAACCAAACATGATTATCGCTGGAAAGGATTGCGAGGATCAGATTTCCAGGAAGGAAGTTGCTAGGTTGACTGTCGATTGCCTAACAAAACATGTCCCTCATGAATTGCCAGGAATAGTTTTCCTCTCGGGTGGGCAGTCGGATGAAGACGCTACAGCACACCTCAATCTCATGAATGGTATGGGGGTGGAACACCCTTGGCAATTATCCTACTCTTACGGCAGAGCTCTTCAGGCAGATGCTTTGAGGAAATGGTCAAGCGATGTTGAAGACCCTGCCTCTGCCAGTCAATCGGCTTTTCTGCACAGGGCTAAAATGAACAGCCTAGCTAGAAGTGGCGATTGGACTCAAGATTTAGAAGGCTGATCAGGACTTTTCTTCCAAAGCACCGGGTCTAACCTGCCAAACGCAGATCTCGTATCTGCCCGAAAGTGCCCCGCCCCTCTTCGTGGTCGCAACCTTGAGGATATCCTTGTCTTTGGAAAGTACATTTCCAAGCTGTTGCGGTGTCGTTCCATGCCTCATCGTTGAGTTCACATGCTCCAGAATTTCAGTGGTGTTTGCCTCGCCTCTTTCGTCCAGGAATTTCTTGATCTTTTGCCTTAGTCTTGTGGTCCTCATAATATCACTCTACTCTTTTCTGGACTCCCACATTGTCCACGAATTACAGGATGGCGGAGGGTAATATAATGCTTCTGCATGTATTTCCTCTCTTTGGTTACAAATAATGACATATTTATTCCAACTTTTTCTGCATTATAATCGCTTATTTATCGGCACTGGGTAATTTCCACTGGAAAGATATAACTAAATGTAACAAAAACAAATAATTTATTACTATCTAACAGTCAGTCTCATTCTGTAGGTGTTTTTTGATGTCAGATACTTCCCCGGTCGACCGGAAAAAAACACCAAGAAGAATTAGAAGTAAGCATCGAAGAAGAATACTCTCAATTCTTTCACAGGGGGAGGAAACTGTTTCCGGACTTTCCCTCAAGTCTAATCTAAGGATGCCACACGTTTCAGCAGAAGTAAAGAGGATGAGGGATGATGGTCTAGCGACCAGCGATCTTCCACCCGGTTCAAGAGGGGCCAGGGTTAGATTAACGGAGAACGGCTGGACTCTTCTTGAGGACGACGAGTGGTCGAAAATATTGGGATTACAAGATTTACCCCTGGATCGGGATAGCTGCTGTTTACTTTCCAGGGATGAAGAAAACCTGACTTTGTGTTTTTTGAGTACTCCAAGGGAAACAATGGTGCAGATACCAAACCGCATCCAGCAACCCCTTCCAGAAAATGAACAGTCCACCAGAAATCAAGGGGTGTCGTGGAATTGGGCCGTTCTCTCCGAACGCTCACCCAGGTGGTTCGATAGTAGAAATATGGAGGTACTAGATTCGCCACCAGAATTAGCAGGCCCGGGAAGTATTGAAGCCTATTCGGACAAACCACCAATCTTCGGCGTAGTTAGGGCTAAGCTACTGGATTCAAACACTAGCCCAACCATATCTCCGGGGGTTTGGTTCACTCAACCGGATCAAATCCAACGTGCACCACTCGATGAGCCTACTTATCACAGAGGGGACTGGATTCTGGGCTCACCACACAGAAAATCTCCGGACATCAGGCCTTCTCACCCAGTTGCTGCCGTAATCAAGGAGCGCCTCCCTCGTTCTGTTCTACTAAGGTCGGCTAGGTTAAATTCACTCCTACTTGCAGATTTGAGCGGTTTGGATATGGAGGGGGGCGAATATCCTATGGGGGCTCTGGATTATTGGATTGAGATTGCCCATCCGAGGTTAACAGAAACGGAGAGAAGCAGGAGATTAGCATCACTTAAGGATAGAATTTCCACCTCAAGGAGAACCAAGGTCGCAGAATCAACACTTAGGAAATTCAGGAAGGAGTGGGGAGGCAGAAACTTCTCAAGTGATGAGTCAAATATCAAATCAATTGATTTGAGGGGTCTTGGAAAATCTGTAACAGAGTCCCTAATTAGATGGTCCATAAGTACTAATGAAAAACCCCTGATAATCGAACTTCAGCACAAATTTCCCGACTCACTGTTGTCTCAAATCTCATCGGATTCAAATCTAAGATTGGTAATTATGGATAATATCTCCAACTACTTTTCTTCTTTTGATATATTGAAGGTCGATCAAATTAGACCTCTTCCTTGGTTGAGTTATCAAACAAGTTCTGGAGCAACGATTCCAGTCAGAATGAAAGAGCAGGGAAGCTCGACAGTAGATTATCCCGAAGAGGATGGGAGTACAACAATCTCTCCTTGGGAAATATTGGGGATCTCCTCAGTTAATGACGAATTTCAACATTTAATCGACCCTTCTTCTGAATCGATAGTTAGATCGGCTCTATCTCAATTCCCTCATGGGGATGAAGAATGGGCAAACCAAATGGAGGCCAGGTACCCACTCGCAGCATGGATCGCATCACCCAAGGAAACCAGGTGGCAAAGATGGCAACGAGTCTCATCACGATTAGAGTCGGAATGGATGGCACTCTTGGATTTGGGCCATCTGCCAATAGAGAGAATCTCAGAACTAGCAGATCAAGCTCCAGAATCAGTAAAGCAGGTTTTCTCGGAGACTATCACCTCAATACTAAGGGCAGATCCAGACAATCTTCTCAGATCGTGGCCTGCGATTGATCCAAACCAAGCAAACAGCGGAGCGGCTTGGCTAGCTTCTCACTTCATCCAGAACTCAGCATGGCTCCCTAAGGAGACTTATCCAGATATTCTTGACTGGGCTGTAGAAGCATGGATTTCTCACCCACCAAAAGAGTCTCTCGGGGCCCTCATCGGCCTCAAGTGGTTATATGGATTCGAAAACAAATCTGAAGAAGACCTCAACAGAGTCATGATTAGAATCAGAGATGTTGGCTCCGAACTCGCCGAAGGCCATCACCTTAACACGTGGTCAAGGCTCTACGATTTCTCTTCAGACAGAAGAGAAAAAGATCTAGGCGACATTGCTCTATTTATCCGCGATCTCCCCAATTCATGGTGGGCGCCATTCTCCTCAGAATTCCTAATCACGATTTTGAATAGTTCTGATGCTGAGGATTTTCTAGAGGTAGAAATACCATGGTGTTCAGTAATTCTCCGCCCTGTTGGAGAGATTTCCGACGCCCCAGGACTCTCCTCAATTAGCCATAAGGGGTGCGATTCGCGATTATTATCGCACCTGCATTCCTTTATCCGAAAAACACCAGATATCCCTGCTTCCACCTCTTTCAACCATATTTTGGATCTAATAAATGCCATCGAATCAGCAAGAGACGAAAGAACACCTTTGGTAGGGCGTGCTCACAAATTTTCTGGATGGTTGGCACAACCCGAAGAGAAATGGCCAAATTTCACAATGAAAATGATGATGGAAGGAGATTTCCATATCTCAGAAAGACTAATCCGGGGGAAGTCCGGTTTCCATGCGGGACTATCGGAAATAGAAGATTCAGTCAAACCGTTGGGTTCTTGAGCGAATCTTCCTGCGGAGTATTGCCCAACTGGCAACACCGTGTGGACGAAACCCCCTCGCCGGA
>CAYFGC010000012.1:0-21925 GCA_964342625.1 uncultured Candidatus Poseidoniales archaeon
GAACCAACCATGGTCGATGTCGATACCGCCCTAAGGGCCAGCGCCTATTCCGGTAAGAAGGGAGGCGGTTCGAAGGCAGGGGACAAGAAGTCGACCCCTCTGGAGCCATTCGACCCATCTGCTCACGCCGAGAAAGAGAAGGCCGAAGCGATTTCAATGTGGTTAGTAATCCTCTTCGGAGTCTCCGTTGCTTTGCTGATGAGGTTCTACATGATGCCGGGAATGGATGGTCCACAGCAGATTCTGTGGCTCCTCCCACTCCTTACCATTGCGCTAATTCGTCCTCTGCATCAGTTAGTTGTCCCAACCAGGTTCTTCGAACTCTTTAGTACCGGAAACTGGGTCAGAGCCTCTTTCCTATACTTGTTCACGTGGCTCGCCCTGTCCTTCGCTCTGGTCAATCCCCCAATCGCCGACATTGCGGCCCCTCATCTCGCCGGAGCAATTGACATAGCCAGCAGCGAGGGCATTTCCGAGTCAGATCTGGATGGTAGAGTCTATGAGATTAGGATTTCACAGGACTCAATTCCGGTCATTCTGGGACTGGCAGTCAGGGACAACGTAGATGCGAGCAACTCGACGATGAATCTCACTATTCACAAGGTTGGTAATATGGTACCTTTAGTCAGCGTTAATGGATTGGTTTCCGACATTGCATCCTCAGGGGAGGTTAGGCCGTCCGACACTTTCGCATCAGTCGACCCCAACGACTGGGTAAGGGGCCTGAAGAAGAATACGCTAACTGGTGATTACTCCGGACCCAAGGTAGCACCTCATTCGGAAGACGTCTCCATGGCATGGGAACTGTGTGAAAATGGGTGTGGCCCGGGTGAGTATGTGGTCCACATCACACTCGTTGAAGAGGGAGGCATGGTTCCTTGGAAGGACGGCGACAATGTTTGGGAGAGGGAGTACTCCCTCGTGATACTCCAATCTTCTTCCTAGTTCCCTATCAACCCGCATATCCTAGCAGCCATGGCATCGAGTTGTAGAGACTCCCCCCCTCCCTCGACCATTCTGAAATCGCATTCAGCCATCGCCTCGGTTACGGAGAGTTTCTGCGTCTCATCCAGGAACGTAACTCCCCCCAACTCTCGATGGAGCTGGTTCACAAGGTCCGTCCCCGCTAGCCCGAACCTGTCCAGAATTCCCCTCATCCTCCTCCTAGCTGGCTGGAAGCCATCCTCCTTGCAGGCCAAGAAGAAACCGTGCAACTCCTCGGGGGGAGCCGTGGCAGTCGTCTCGTAGACTAGTTCCCTTGTCACGTGCGAATCTAGCGATGCGGCAACTTGCAGGGAAGTGATCGCCTTCCTGAGGTCACCTAGGCTAACATTGGCTATTGCTTGCGCAGCTTCCTGCTCAAGTTCCACCCCTTCGCTACTGGCCACCTCTATGACCTTCTCCAGCACCTTCTCAGTATTCAGCGGTCTGAACCTGAAAACTGCGCACCGAGATTGAATAGCCTCTACTATCTTGGACGAGTAGTTGCAAGATAGAATGAATCTGCATGTCTCGGCAAACTGCTCCATTATCCTTCGCAGAGCTCCCTGAGCATCGGGAGTCAGAGCATCGGCCTCATCCAGGAAAATGACCTTGAAAGTGGTCCCCGGCATCGGAGCCGTCCGAGCAAACTGCTTGACCTTGGTTCTAATCGACTCCAGCTTCCTCTCGTCACTGGCATTCATCTCGAGAAGGTTGCTTCTGAAGCCCTCTCCGAAAACGTCTCTCGTCAGGGCCAGAGCCGCCGTCGTCTTTCCAGTACCAGGTGGGCCGGCGAACATTAGGTGCGGAAATGTACGTGACTCTGAGTAGGCCTTCAGCCTGTCAACCACTGCCTTCTGGCCCTTCATCTCGCTTACAGAACGCGGTCTGTGCCTCTCAACCCACAATTCGCTCATGATGACCTTACCCTACCCGTTGGCGGGCGTCCTTGAAGGTTGGGGGGCATTTCTCATCCGCATCAGTAACTCTCTTCTTCGGAGGGGAAATCTCCCTTCCTAACATCTTCGATGTAACCCTTTACCGCCCCATCCACGACCTCCCCCACATCCGCGTAACGTCGAAGGAACCTCGGAGAGAAGTCCTTGGTAATTCCAAGCATGTCATGCAGCACCAGTACCTGTCCGTCGCAATCCGCGCCAGCTCCGATCCCTATCGTGGGGATGTCCAGAGACTCACTCACCCTCTTGGCCAGAGCAGCAGGGATCTTCTCGAAGACAATGGAGAAGCAACCAGCATCTTGTAGTGCCATCGCATCCTCCAGAAGCTTTTCCGCCTCCTCTTCCTCCTTAGCCCGAACAGAGTACGTTCCGAACTTGTAAATCGACTGAGGAGTCAGTCCAAGATGCCCCATCACTGGTATCCCTGCTGTCAGAATCCTCTTTATCGAGTCGACGATCTCCTTCCCTCCTTCGATCTTGACCGCATGCCCTCCAGATTCCTTCATGATTCTAATCGCACTCTTCAGAGCCAGCTTTGAGTCTCCCTGGTAGCTGCCGAAAGGCATGTCCACGACAACTAGTGCCCTGTCTACAGCATTCACCACGCACTGCGCGTGATAGATCATGTGATCGAGGGTAATTGGCACGGTCGTGTCGTTCCCCGCCATAACGTTCGACGCGGAGTCCCCCACTAGGATGACGTCTACTCCAGCCCCATCAACCAACCTAGCCAACGAGTAGTCGTAAGCGGTGAGCATCGCAATCTTCTCACCAGTTCGCTTCATTTCCTGAAGGACGTGCGTCGTCACTTTCTTCGCTCGACTGGATACCAAACGCTCACCCGGGATAACCCCCAGTACGGTTGCAGACTTCAATCACACGCCTAGGAAATCAATCCTCTGGCTCGATTTCTTCAGCCACATTCAGGAACTCCTTAATGTCAATCAAACCATCTTCATCCGAATCCCCTCTGTGGAATAAGTCTCGAATCAATCGGTCTGGTCCAGTCTTACTGGAAGAAGGGACCACAATCGCGTCATCTGGGATATTCGGCCCCCCTCCAACTATGTATCCGAGAGCCTTGAAAGCACTGATGAACTCCTCGAGATTCAACTTCCCAGTCCCTTCGGTGTCGGCCGCATGGAATGATGCGAAGACCCTGCGCCTCTCTACCTCATCGGCGTCCGTGAGCATTTTCTTAGTGGTCTCCCAGGGGGTTATCACCGCCTCCACCCTTCCTTTTCCGTAACTATTGAAAATTATCGTTCCAAGGATAATTGCCACACCTGCTCCGATTAGGGATTTTGTCCCCATGAAGTACAGAAGGGCAGCACCTCCGAAGATTCCAAACAACTGGACTAGTGGGTAGAGGCCCTTTGGTGTCTTCCATTCAGGGTCATACCAAGCATGAGAATCGGATGAACTCCGAAGGACAATTACACAGGCATTTATCAGCATGAAGATCATGATTTTGAAGCCTGATGCTAGTTCCGCGACGTCATGCACGGGGAGGAATGTGATTGCCATGCCCATTGCAATTCCAGTACCGATTATTGCCCAATGTGGAGTCCCATACTTTCCATGGACGTTCTCAAGGAATCCCGGAAGGAGATTGTCCCTAGCCATCGCGAAGGGGAACCGCGAAGATGCGAGTATCCCTGCTAGCGACATTGAAGTCATCGTAACGACTGCCAGAATAGCAGCAATTATCCCAACAGTCTCACCTCCAACTGCCTCTGCAAATATGTAAATCGGATCCTCACTGGCCCCATGCTCGCCATGCATGTACTCGCTAGGCTCAACAGCCGCTGCCATGACCAAGGTCACAGAAACATAGAGCAGGCAACTGAATAACAAGGAGAGAAGAATTCCATACGGCATGTTCCTCCCTGGATCCTTTATCTCCCCGCCCACTGCTGCAATCTTAGTCACGCCGGCATAAGAGACGAAAACGAATGCAGAGGTCGCTGCGACATCCTCCCAACTGCCGAACGAATCCTTAGACGAAACAGCCCCCCAATCGAGGTCTTGGGTGAGAATGGCATATGCGGATATGGAGAGCAAGTAAAAAGCAGAGAACATCACTATTGGAGTCTGAATCTTCTTGATCCTCTTGACACCTAGAATATTGATAATTACAATAATTGATAGTAGGAATATGGCAGCTGACTCGATGTTAATGTCTACCCCGATAATATCCTCAATGACCCAAAGATAAGCCTTGAACCCAATCAATGCGAAGGCAGATTTCAGCATGAAGTTGGCCCATAGTCCCAGGCCGGCTATAGTGCCTACAAGGGGTCCGAAAGTCTTCTCTACGTAAACGTAAGATCCCCCTGAAGAGGGCATCGCCGTTGAGAGCTCCGATTTTGAGACTGCACCCGGGACAACCAAAAAGGCTGCAACCAGATATGCCAGCCAAACACCCCCAACAGGGTTCGTCCCCCCTCCCATCTCCAGCATGGCGAGAGCAGGAAGTACGAACAATCCAGATCCAATCATCGCCGAGAGGGAGATGATGACGACAGAGAATAGCCCCAATCTCCTCTCAAGGGTGTCAGAAACGTCCTCAATAGGGGTGAGTACGATGCCAACAAGGTCCTTTGGACCGTAGTTCCCCATGCTTTACCGGCCTAACACACCCCAGTTGAAGGTTCCCTAACCCAACAGGTTAGATACTGCCCCCTCGGGGACACTCTCATGAGCGATACAGTAGAGCAGGACACGGTAGCATCGGTGCATTACACCGGGTCATTCGTAGATGGAGAGCAATTCGATAGCAGCGAGGGGAAGGATCCTTTGGTTTTCCTAGTTGGCCACGGACAGATGATTCCTGGTTTCGAGCAGGAGGTCCTCGGAGCAAAGGTCGGGGAGAAGAGAGAGTTCACGCTTACTCCAGATAGAGCATATGGAGAGAGGGACGACGAAGCCATCCAGAAGATTGAGAGAAGCCAATTCCCAGAAGGGATGGATCTGGAAGTCGGAATGGTCGTCGGCGCACATAGCGACCAAGGACCAATACAGTTCACAATCACTGAGATCGATGGCGATGTGGTTTCGGCAGACTTCAACCACCAGATGGCTGGCAAGACACTCCGCTTCGAGGTCGAGGTAGTCGAAGTCAGGGACGCATCAGAGGAGGAACTGGCACATGGGCACGTCCACGGGCCAGGCGGACATCACCACTAGACCATTCAGAAGTGTTATCTCCTTCTCCAATAATCCATACAGGATGAGGAAGCAGGCACCGTTGCTGGTTACCTTGGTGGTCATGACCTCACTAACGGGTTGCTTTGGCCTAGGATCCGATGGCGAACCAGCAGGGCCGGAATCCGATAAGGAACCGCTCCGGATTAATCACATTCAGATGAAGGGAACCCACAACTCCTACCACGTCGAGCCCCTAATCTCACCTACAAGGGAGTACATGTACACTCACCAAACACTCGACTTCCAGGCCTCTCAACAGGGAGTTAGGCAGTTTGAGATCGATGTCTGGTGGGACATTAGGGAAGGACTGAGGGTCTATCACAACCAGTACGATTCTGGGACCACATGCCCAACTTTCGAGAATTGTCTCTCAACCCTCCTAAGTTGGTCCAACGAGAATCCTCTTCATCATCCGATATTTATCTGGGTTGAGCCCAAGGACTGGCCCGAGCAAGCAGCCGAAGTGACAACCACGCTGGAACTATCGGGACTATTGGACGACATCGAGCAGGAGATATCCCAGTATTGGCCATTGAACAAGACGATTACCCCGGATGACGTCAGAGGGGAAAGTGCTTCTCTGAAGGACTCGATAACAACTGACGGCTGGCCACTTCTGGAAGATAGCAGGGGCAAGGCAATCTTCGTGTTACTGGCACGCGGGGAGTCTAGGGACCTGTATGTCCAGAATTATCCAGGGCTGGTCGGGGCTCGCATGTTCACCCTGTCCGACGAGACCAGCAACGAGGCCGCCATCTTCTCCCTCTCTGACCCAATAGGGAGTGGTGACGAAATTTCGCGTCTGGTCGAGGAGGGGTACATCGTTCGGAGTCGGGCCGACAGTGGAGGGGAGGAGGCCGACAATAACGACACGACCAGGCTTGATGCCGCTCTTGAGGCAGGGGCTCACAGCATTTCCACAGATTACCCCGCAAAGGTCGACGGGCTGGAATACTGGGTCGAAATTCCCGGGGGAACCCCCAGCCGATGCAATCCGATTTCGTCACCAGACTGGTGTTCCTCAGAATTCATAGAGGACGAAGTCCCTTGATCACGCCTTCGCGACTACCTTCAGTTCTATCGCAATCGAAGTAGGCAACGCATCAACTGCCACTGTGGTTCTAGCGGGCAGCGTTTCCGAGAAGTACTCGGCATACACCTCGTTGTAACCGCTGAAGTCACGCTCCATGTCAGTCAGGAATACCAGGACGTCTACCACACTCTCCAGTCCCGAACCGTATTCCTCCAGAATGACTCTGATGTTTTCTATCACTGCATGTGTCTGGGCCTTGATGTCGTAATCTAGTGAGTTCCCGGACTCGTCCTTGATCGGTCCGCCTGGAATCTCGTTCGTTTCAGGCTGACGCGGACCCATTCCGCTGACGAAGATAAGATCTCCAACCCTTTGAAGATGCGGATATGCACCTACAGCAGAGGGCCCCCCCTCCGCTATGAAGGGGCCATCCTCGCTGGTCAACTTTCCAGCCGCCTTGCTACCGACCACAGCACCTAACACTCCCCCAACTGGGCCTCCGACCGCTACACCCGCTGCTGCTCCTATGGCACGACCAGCTGACTTGGCCAACGACCCCCCCATCTCGTCGTATATTTTCTCGACAGCATCCGAAGGTGCCGATATGATGTCTTCAACCATGCTAGCCCTCTTCTCCTCTGGAGTCATCCCATCCTCATCCGACATCATAGGGCCCCCTTGTCTAAGACTCCGCGGTCTCCATGGTAGTGCTCCACATCGTCTTCATCGAACTCCTTGTCACCGACTGTTCCAGATGATGGTGTCAGCATCACAACGGCCCCCCCAGAGCCATGAAGGGCCTCGTAAGCCAGAACCTCGCCAGTGTAGTTGTTGTGCTGCCCCATTGTTGCAGACATCCACCAAGCTGGCTTGTACGCGACAACCTTCTGCACCCTGATCTGTCCGTGAATCTCCCTCGACAACTGACTGAGATCCTCCAACCTGCCATCATCGAAGAACTCCAGAATCTTCCGATTCCACTCGTCGTCTTTGGCGGAGTGTATCCTGTCTTCAGCAGGGTCGATGTGTTCGGTGAACATCCTGTTGGACAGGCTCGAAACTACTACGACCACGGCCTTCTTGCCTTGCCCTTGAATCGCATCACGCGCAGACTTTCCTAGAACTATCGTCTCTGCCCTGTTCGCATACATGTTGCTGGAAACGATGCATGCTGGAATCCGGTTTTCTGGATTCAGGAGCTTGAGGGCTACCACAGACCCTGTATCGATGGGAAATCCATCATATGCCACCGTTCTGGATTGTAGCCCTCTTGACTCGGCAGCATCCCTGAATGCCTCGGCGAACTCCACATCCATCCTGAACTTGTATGGCATACTTCCTAGGAAGTGGAAGTCATCATCCACGTGGACCCACTCTGGCTCGGGATGAGCCTGGATCTGATGTCCTATGATGCTCGGCCACGTGGTAGAGTAGACTAGAATAAGGTCCGCTTCGCTCTCTTCGATCCTTTTCCTGCAAGTCTCGTATGCATCCCTGAGATTCCCATATCCCTCACTTGCTTCCGGAGAGAGGAGAGGTTGTGGATGAGGGGGGCAATAGACTCCGAATAGAATATCTGGCTCGGTCAAAAAAACACCTCAGAGCACGATTTCTCGTGTGGCTTCCATTGGATCCCATGCGGCAACCAGATTCCCTGTCCCGATCACAGACTGGTAACCGTAAATCTCGGCAGGATAGTCGGGATAACCCATAGCGGACATCATCCAAGTCAGTCCACCGGCTTCTGTCTCCGCTATTGTCTGCTCCGTGTATTCGGGCATTATGTCGATGACTTCCCTCATCTTGCCTTCCCTCATCATATCCACGAGCTTCATGTCCCAGACGTATTGGCTGTGGTTGTATATGTGCTCCCGACTCATGTCTTCGGGCAATGGGGACTCAGTAACGAAGTGCCGATGCGAAAGGCTGTGGCTACTGATTAGAACCACTCTCTTCCCACTATCTTCAATTGCCTTAGCACAAGCCAACCCCAACGCACTGGCTTGCTCGTTCATCACTTCGGGTGAGTAGTAGTGGGCGTTCCTGTTGCTGCTGATTGTGACTAGGGGCTTGTCCCATTCCGGATTCAGCATGTGACATGATGTAATCGTGCCGTAGTCTATCCTGAAGTCTGGATTCCGCATCATCTTGGTGATTATCCCAGACTCTCCGGCGACCTCGCACATCTTCTCGGCCAGATCAACATCGACTGCAATGTCGTAGTTGAACCGGAAGATGTTTGGGAACACCGGGTCTACTGACTTGGACTTGAACGCTGGCAACCCAAGGAAATGGGTCCCAATGTACGTCTGCCAATGGGGCGTGAATATCACCATTGCATCGTAATCTATCGTTTTCAATTTCCTCGCCAGTCTGTTGTAACCCCATCTAAGAGTCTCCCAACCCCCTTCCGAAAAAGCCTCGTTCTGTTCCGGATTCTCGGCATAAACAACATGTGGCGGGTGCGGTGCGAGACAACCAAGCACAATCTCTCCCTTCGCCATGATGCTGCGAGGTCGTGAAATCCAAAGAAAACCTTCCGGCTCATCCAGTAGACTTCATGGGGGGACTTAGGCACGTCTCTACATGAAGTGGGACGAACCCCCTCTGTGGCCAGTAATGGCTCCAAGCCTCGCAGGATTCTTCTCCGCTTGCATGCCCCATATCTTCGACTGGGTCCCGAGGCCATGGGGATGGGTCCTACCAACCCCTTTCCTGGTTCTAGTGTTGCTAAGCCCGTTGCTGTATTTCGCCCCCAAGCCAGCGGGTGGCAGAATCGAATTGGTCCTAGGTGCGAATGTCGCAATGCTACTAGCCTTAATCCCACAGCTTTTTCTTTTTGTGTGGTTCATCATAGTAATCCTCTCCTGGATCTTCCAGTCTATGTACATCTGGAGGCACAACTACCCTCCTTTCAGAATCGGAACTTGGCTAGGTCTGGGAGCAGTATCCGGGCTATTCATTGGCGATCTTTTCGCCCACTTCGTCCTCTGAGAAATACAGCCCCCCTATGACTAATCCAGTAATCGCGAAGGAAGGGATGGAGGAAATAATCGCAGACCACAGTAGGCTACCGTCGACGTACTCGATGGTAATCCTCACCTCCCCGACACCAGAATTTCCTTGGTTGGTGACCAAAACGAAATGCCCGTCATAAATCGAAGGAGTTTCTACCTGCTCGTCCAGTGAATCGCCTGGTTCTAGTAAGCGCACGTCACCATCTGAAAGCGATAGCCAGTCTATCACGCCTCCATTGGCGTGCTCCTCTACCGCGTCTCTATGGATTATGAGGACCTCCACTGCCTCATCCCCGACGTTACTGATTTCTACGTCCACCGGATGCCAGAGGCTGTGGACCTCTATGACATCGAGATTCACATCTCCCGGTCCGACCCTCATTGTGGGGGTATCCTCATCAGTCCCCGGGCCATCGACTACCGCTGCTAGCAGGATTAATGTCCCGACCAAGGAGAATGCGACTGCGGTGTATGCAACTCTCTTGGCAGGAAGTAAAGAAGACAACCCATTTTCCCTCAGTGATCTCAGTTTTGGTTGCATACTATGTGCGAAAAGAGCACAGATTATCGCAAGTATCGCCCCTGGAACTACGTCTGATATCCAATGGATTCCAAGGTACTGGATACTGAAAAGGTAGATTGGGACATTAGCCGCCACAAATAGGTCGAATTCCCTATGGCGCCATTCCCTAATCTCTATTCCCAGATCCCTAACATGGAGCCTGTTGATTGCCAGCAGTCCAAGTGGGATTCCTACATGCAGGCTGGGGAATCCGTTGTCCAATGGGTCAGCTTCGGTGAAGAAGAACAGATTCCATGATCTGTGATACATCAGGGCATCCATTCCCGGGACGAATGAGGAAGTCACTTCGACGTTGAAGAATAGGTAGAGGGGAACCGCTAGAACGTAGGCAATGAAGTAGTTGAGAACCGCCTTATCGGCCATAACCTCGTCTTTGCAGAGAATGTAGTACATCGGACTGAACCAAATTAGGAACAGGTAAACGAAGAGGTAGTGGAAAGAGAGAATGTCACTAAGAACGGCATTTCTGAATGTCTCTTGGACCCAGAGTGTCAGATCCCCCTCCATGCCATGTACATAATGTGTGAATCCTCCTACTCTGGGTTTGATTGCCTCATTGTGCTGATCTATGAATGCCTTGAATCCGTACATCACTACGAAAATCGAAATGTGCCACTTGTACCCCTTATCCCTGATTTCTGCGAATAGTCCGGAGAGGGGGACCCTCATCTCGGGCTCATCCCTGGTCAACAGCCTCTGCAGTGGAATTGTCATCAGGAGGATAGCCCCCATCACCGTCTCGTAAGGTCCGAACGGCCATTCCATGGCCGCACCGATAACCCGAGAGACATGAAAGTTACAGTGTCGCGCCTACTCTCGACAAGGTTCGCGCTCCCCAACCCATAAGTCGTGATACTTTAGGCGAATTCCATGGATGGCCACGAACTATGGCTCTCGCAGTGCGAGAAAATTGGCTTCATCCCATCTCCCAGGATGTACGAGGAGGGTACCCGAACCTCCCAGGACGCAGCGGATCAATTGGGGTGCAAGGTGGCCCACATCGCCAAGTCTATTGTCTTCGAAGGACCCGAGGGAGCAGTAGTGGTGATTACTTCCGGCTCAAACAGAGTTGAGAGAAAGAGGAAATTGAAGCGTATTCTGGGCTTCAAACCAGGGATGGCTAGTCCCGAGTATGTTCGTGAGAGTACTGGGTATGCCATCGGCGGAGTCCCGCCATTCGGGCACACTATGCCCGTAACCGTACTGATGGACGAGGATCTGATGCAATATGACCTGGTATGGGGGGCAGGGGGTACTCCGCAGACAGTTTTCCCTATCACTCCCAAAGAACTCATGGATGTGTCAGGTGCCGTGATCGGGGATGTGAAGCAGTAGATGGCAGAACCAATAGCAGAACTGACACGTGCAGCTGCAGGACTCAGGGACGATGCAGAAGAGTTGGCTCGAAGAATGGAAGCAGAGGGAGTCGCTGATTGCGTTTACAACCCACTGATGTATGCGTGGGAAATACATGAGGAATTCATTCGCATATCGGGTGGTGAGGGTGCCAAGACCATCCTTCTGGGGATGAACCCAGGCCCCCATGGCATGGGGCAGATGGGAATCCCCTTCGCCGCAACATCGGTTGTAAGGGACTTGCTCGGAATTTCTGGTATCGATGTCGACAAGCCAGCACTAACTCACCCAAGAAGGCCAGTTAATGGTCTATCACACCCAAAGGAGGAGGTTTCAGGAACCAGGCTCTGGGGTCTTCTCCAGGACAGGTACGGGAGCGCAAGACAGATTTTCCAGAACGTCTTCCTTGTCAACCACTGCCCATTGATGATCCTCGACGGGCCGAGAGGGACGAACATTACCCCAAACAACGTCAGTGGCACGGTTGTGCGCGACTTGCTAGACAGATGCGACCAGCATCTCAGGGAGGTCGTCATTGCATTGGGTGCCGAGGAAGTTATCGGAATAGGGAAATACGCTGAGAAGCGGGCTAACTTGGCACTGGATGGGACTGGGATGAGGGTCAGAACATGCTGGCACCCATCCCCAGCATCGCCCCTGGCAAATCGTAATGGAGGGAAGGATTGGAGGGAGAACGTTAGCTCAGTGCTTCCCTGATGGTTGTTTTTGCAACACTTGATTACCTAGACAACAGTTAAGTTTCCTGATGGATTGTCCAAAGCCATGTCAGCGAAGACTACGCCCCAATACCTGATTGATAACGCGGAAAATTACCCAGATGAGCCCGCAATCTCGTCAAAGGACAAACACGGCAACTGGGATGTTACCACCTGGTCGCAGTTTCTAGAAGACGTGATGGATATATCCAAGGCACTGATGGCCCATGGATTCGAGAAGGGAGACAAGCTCAGTATCTACTCTTACAACAGGAAAGAGTGGTACGCCGCATACTCCGCGGCCAACATGTGCAATGGCGCCGCCGTAGGGGTCTACCACACCTGCTCTCCCGAGGAGGTCGAGTGGGTAGTCGGGAACTCCGACTCCAAGGTTGTCTTCGTAGGGAACAACCCCATGGACGGAGGCGATCCATCCAAGATGTGCACCCACAGGCTGCACGAGGCTCTAGGATCTCTCGACAAGGTCGAGTCGGTGGTGGTGATGGATGGCGTCGATATGCCAGACCATCCGAAGGCAGTATCGTGGGGAGACTTCGTCTCCGCCGGAAAGGACATCGAGGAATCCGCTGTCATGGAGAGGATGTCCAGCATTCACCCAGACGACACAGCATCACTGATTTACACATCAGGTACAACTGGAAACCCCAAGGGCGTCGAACTCACCCACGACAACTTCGAGGCTGAGATCGCTGGAGTCTCTGCCATAGCCAAGTTCGATCAGGGAGACGGCTACGTCTCCTGGCTCCCATGCGCGCACGTTTTCGGTCAACTAGCAGACAACCACATCTGGATCAGGGACGCAATGCACATGCGCGTCGTCAGCTCTCCACTGGAGTCGATAGACTACGCCAAGGAAGTGGAACCATCCCTATTCATCGGCGTCCCTCGGATATACGAGAAGGTCTACTCCAATCTGGTTGCCGGCCTGGGAAGCAAGGTCAAGTGGTTGAGTCTGCCTATCCTCAAGGGGATAGTCAGAAAGAAGGCGAAGCAGAAGATAGGCTTCTCCAACCTGAAGTACGCCATCACTGGGGCCGCACCGATAAACCCGGACATACTGCACCTCTTCCACAAGTTGGACATCCCGTTATTCGAGGGATACGGCATGACAGAGACCACCGCTGGAGCCACTATAGGATTCCCTGGGAACAACAAGATAGGGACAGTGGGAAAGCCGTTCGTTGGCGAGATAAGGATCCACAACCCCAATGAGAAGGGGGACGGGGAGATACAATTCCGCGGCCGGCACATCATGAAGGGCTACTACAACAACCCGGAGGCCACGGCAGAGACCATGACCGAAGACGGATGGCTGAAGTCTGGAGATCTCGGTAGGGAGGACTCGCAGGGATACGTAAGCGTCACAGGGCGAATAAAGGAGATCTACGTCAGCTCGGCCGGCAAGAACATCGCACCATTGGTTATTGAGGAGACGATGAAGTCGATTCCACTAGTTTCACAGTGCATGCTCATTGGAGACAATAGGAAGTACTGCAGTGCCCTCTTCACTCTTGACGTCAGCGTAATACTGAGGGACAAGCATGGGATGGACGGGGCCAAGGTCCCCAAGGACCCAGCAGAGCAGTTGGCGAAGCTGAAGGAGTTCGGACACGACCTGAGCGAGTACACGGACAGCCCAGAGATATACGCAGAGGTCCAGGAGCACGTAGATAGGCTGAACGCCCAGTTCTCCAATCCCGAGCAACTGAAGAAGTTCACAATCCTGCCTAGGGACCTAAGCGTCGATCACGGTGAGCTCACGCCAACCCTGAAGATCCGCCGTATCCAGATAAGGGAGAACTGGGCCGACGAGATAGAGGCCATGTACTCTGGCGCCTAATCGGTGAGCCAATGGAACCTAGCGCATGGGTCGCCCTAGCTACAGTTTTCACGCTGGGGGCGATGAGCCCGGGGCCATCCCTTGCAGTGGTTCTCAGGAACACGATGTCGGGGGGTCGCAGCCAGGGGATCTCCACAGGGATCGGTCACGGAATTGGTTTCGGCATCTACGCCTTCCTCGCGGCTCTAGGGATAGCCACGGCAATTTCGGCCAACGAGGATGTCGAGCAGTTCCTCCGAGTGGGAGGGGTCCTGATCCTCCTGTGGCTGGGTGTAACTTTCCTGCGTCACGCCATGGCAGGCCCGAGGCAGGCGACAGATCACGATGAACCTCACGGCCCCTCCGACAGGGTAGGCTTCGTACAGGGCTTCTCGATTGCGATCCTCAATCCCAAGATCATGGCATGGATGCTGGCACTCTATGCTCCCTTCATTGAAGCCGACTCCTCCCTGGAGACTCTTATTGGAATGGGTATTCTGGGGATGTTCATCGATGGAACTTGGTATGTGACTGTCGCCACCGTCTTGACTGTTGGTAACAGGGCCGACGTCCTAAGATCAATGGCCCACTTAATCGATGGGGCGATGGGAGTAGTAATGTTCCTATTCGCATACATCCTAGTGGGAGGATATTGATGGTCAGAATGCCCCAAAAGAGACTAGCAAGGCAATCAGCGCTAGGAACAACACCGCTGGAAGGCCTATCAGAGTAGTCAGAAGCCCGAATGCGAAGTACTTGTTCCCCCTCGTGAAACTCCAGACTATACCCCCAATCAGGCCAATTGGCCATACTAACCAAGAGAGCGTGAAGAAAAAGTCCCACAAGAAACCACCACTCCCCTCAGCAATTATGACGAATAGGACGGAAGTCATCCACATTGCAATCGGGGTGGGGATCATTCCAATCGCGAACCATGCACCGTTGGAAAGGCCCTTGCTCTCCGTGCTGGGGTCCGTCAAATATGGGGAATTCCCCCCTCCGCCTCCTAGTGATGCGACATCCCCGGTGAGCAGAGTCTCGCTTGACGCTGAGGCCGAGCCTTCACCCCAGGGACTCCCATCGCCAGGGGAGATTTCTATCGCTTCTGGCTTCTCCTCCACTTCTGGGGGGAACTCCCTCCCAGTCTTGAATCATGCCCCGGAAATCCCCAAGATGCCATTTTCCAAAATCAACGCATTCTTGTGGAGTCATGTTTTCGGAATGCCGTGGAAAGCAGCTCCGGCAGCGGCACAACCGATGCCCCAATAACGGCCTCGGGCGGGAAAATGCCCATCCGAGTCATAACTGCAGCAGCGATTTTCGATGGCCACGACGCAGCAATCGGAATCTTCCGAAGGATACTCCAGAGCCAGGGTTGCGAGGTGATTCACCTCGGGCACGATAGAGGTGCTGACGAGGTCGCACGCGCAGCTATCCAAGAGGATGCTCATGCAATCGCCATTACATCATACCAAGGAGGGGCAGTAGAGATGTTCACACATACGAAGGAGATTCTGAATGAGCACGGATTCGATCACGTTTTCTTGTTCGGAGGGGGAGGGGGGACCATCCTCCCGAATGAGGTCAAGCACCTCGCAGACAAGGGCATCTCTCGAATATACTCTCCAGACGATGGCAGAGATCTAGGCCTAGTGGGCATGGTTCGAGATGCAATGGAAAAGGCATCAGCAACAGACCTCCTAGAGTTGTCCAGGTTCGACTCCATTTCCGGCCCGGTTGATGCAGACGACCATGGTTCGGTTTCCATGCTACTGACGATGGCAGAGAATTCAGAAACAGAACAATTCTACAATGCCCTCTCAAAGGCCAGATCTAGGGACAAGGAGTCGGAGTGCCCTGTCGTCGGAATCACCGGTACTGGGGGCGCAGGCAAGTCTAGCCTCATGGACGAGGTGATGCTTAGGATTCGGAGGGACAACCCGGATGCTCGAGTGGCACTCCTGGCCACCGACCCCACTAGGAAGAAGACTGGCGGGGCCTTGCTAGGGGACCGAATCAGGATGAACTCTCTCTCCGACCCATATCTGTTCATGCGCTCCTTTGCTAGTAGGGAAAGTGGACGTGAGATAGCAGATTGCGTTGACAGAGCAGTCGAGGTCTGCCAAGCGGTCGGCTTCGACCTAGTCCTAGTCGAGACCAGTGGGATTGGCCAGGGCAACGATGCAATCACCGAGGTCGCAGACACCTCCATCTACGTCACAACCAGGGAGTACGGGGCACCGAGCCAGCTGGAGAAGCTAGCAGCACTTGACTTCGCCGACATCGTGGTGCTGAACAAGTTCGACAGGCCCGGAGCCGAAGATGCGCTGACTGAGATTCGCAAGCAGTTCCTGAGGAACAGGGAGGCCTTCGACGAGAGTCCAGATTCTATGCCAGTAGTTCCCACAATCGCAAGCCAGTTCGCCGATGCTGGGGTGGACCGGCTCTGGGAAATGATGTCCAACCTGCTGAATGATAGGTTCGGAACCCAATTCTCAGCCAGCGAACCCCGTCTAGGGCCAGACGGTCTCCCCAGCAGAGACACTCCGATACCTCCGGAGAGGCAGGGCTACCTTGCCGAGGTGGCCTCAACAATCAGGGACTATCACAAGAGGTCAGAAGACGTAGCAAAATCTGTCCGCCAGGTGCAGCAACTGGAGGCAGCAGCGAACCTAATGGGTACCTCAGACAGGCAGGATGCCCATCAGGAACTAATCGACGAGGCCAAAGAGATCCGCGACTCGATACCCGAAGCGACATGGAAGTCTCTGGAAGATTTCGACTCCATGGCCTCTGCGTATCGCTCTGGCCAGGCTAGCTATTCCGTTAGGGGGAAGGAAATACCGGTCAAGACTACGCACGAGACACTATCTGGGACCAAGGTCCCGAGGGTCGCGCTACCAACCACAGAGGACTGGGGTGACAGGCTGTTGTGGATTCGCAAGGAGAATGCCCCCGGGTCTTTCCCCTACACGGGGGGCGTCTTCCCATTCAGGAGGCAGGACGAGCTCCCTGTCAGGATGTTCGCTGGTGAGGGTAGCGCGGAGAGGACAAACAAGCGCTACCACTTCCTGTCAAAGGACCAGCCATTCAACAGGCTCTCAGTGGCCTTCGATTCCCCCAGCCTGTATGGCAACGACCCGCAGGAGAGGCTCGACATTTTCGGAAAGGTTTGCGAGTCGGGCGTCAGCATCAGCACGGTGGACGAGATGGACCGCCTGTTCGACGGTTTCGACCTATGCGCCCCGAGCACCTCGGTCAGCATGACCATCAACGGCAACTACTGGTGGCACCTTGCTGCATTCTTCAGAGTTGCAATCAGGCAGCAGACCAGGAAATTCATTGAGGAGAAAGGAAGGGAACCAAGCGAGGAAGAATCCGAGGATATCCGCGCATATGCTCTATCCACCGTTAGAGGAACAGTTCAGGCAGACCAACTGAAGGAGGCAATGGGCCAGAACACCCTCGTATTCAACTTGGACACGGCACTGAGGATGATGGGGGATGTCGCTGAGTTCTATGTCAACAACGGGGTCCGCAACCACTACTTCGTCAGCATCAGCGGTTACCACATCGATGAGGCAGGGGCCAATCCAATCACGCAAGCCGCCCTAACTCTCTCAAACGGGCTCACCTATGTCGAGCTGTTCAAGGCCAGAGGGATAGATCCTGACAAGTTCCTGAGGAACTTCTCATGGTTCTTCTCCAATGGAATGGATCCCGAGTACGCAGTGATTGGCAGGGTTTCGAGGAGGATTTGGGCTATAGCAATGCGAGACCTCTACGGTGTCGATGAGAGGGGCCAGAAGCTAAAGTACCACATCCAGAGCAGCGGGCGCTCGCTTCATTCTCAGGAATTCACATGGAACGACTACCGAACCACACTTCAGGCACTATACGCCCTCGCTGACAACGCGAACAGCCTCCACACAAACAGCCGGGACGAGGCCTTCGGAACACCTACTGAGGACACTGTCAGGGACGCGGTCGCTATCCAGTTGATCCTCGCCAAGGAGTACGGCTGGCTGCGTAACGAGAACCCGTTGCAGGGGTCATTCGTAGCGGACTTCCTCACTGACGAGGTGGAGGAGAAGGTCCTACGGATCTTCGAGGAGATGCACAGCAGGGGAGGGGTGCTTGGGGCGCTCGAGGTCAACTACCAGCGAAACCGGATTCAGGATGAGGGAATGCTATACGAGCACCGCAAGCACACCGGCGAGACGCCAATAGTGGGGGTGAACACGTTCACTGACCCAGACTCATCTACTCCATCGGCAGAGGACTTCGACATTGAAGTCACCAGATCCGACGAGTCGGAGAAGACAATGGTAATCAGAAGGAACAGGGAATTCAAGGAAAAGCACTCGAAGGAGTCAGAGGAGGGCCTGGCACGACTAAAGCAAGCCGCTCGTGAAGGCGGCAACCTCTTCGAAGTGATGATGGAAATCGTGGAGCACTGCTCGGTCGGGCAGGTCACACAGGCACTATTCGAGAGCGGCGGGAAGTTCAGAAGGAACATGTGAGTCATTTACCCCCCGCGGCGTTTCCCAGACACCCCACTAACTAGTGTCTAGAATCGTACTACTGCCTCAATGTTCTTAACCTCAAATGGAACGACTGTCGTTGTTGTCGGCGATTTATTTCCCGGTGACAGAGGTGAAGGGATGCATCTAGTCAGGATTGAGGTCGAGAATTTCAAGTCGTTCGGCGGGGAGACAACAATCCCGTTCGAGGAGGGTTTCACGGCCATCACGGGGCCCAACGGAAGTGGAAAGTCGAACTGCGGGGACGCCATAGGCTTCGTACTCGGACCCAAGTCCACGCGGTCCCTCAGGGCCTCCAACGTATCTGAGCTTATCTTCAACGGAGGAAAGACGGGCAAACCCGCGAAGCATATGTCGGCGACACTTGTCTTCAGCAACACCCCCGAGGTCGGGGGCAGGAGGAGGCTTCGGGCGAATTCGGACGAGGTATCATTCACCAGGACGGTACGCCTAAACAGGAAAGGGGACCCAGTCACATCATACAGGATCAACGACAATCCTTCGACAGCAACGGAAATGCGCAGAATTCTCTCAGAAGCAGGATTGAGGGGCGACGGGTACAACGTCGTCCTCCAGGGCGATGTCACGAACCTCGCAACAATGACTCCACACAAGAGGAGAGGCGTCCTCGAGGAGGTCGCAGGGGTCACTGCCTACGACGAGGAGATTCGGAAGGCGAACACCCAGAGAAAGCACGTGGAGAACAGCATAGAGACAATCGACATCTTCGAGGCCGACCAGAAGGGAAGGCTAAAGGAACTCGAGAAGGAGAGGGAGCAGGCACTGAAGTTCAGAGAGCTAAAGGAGGAAGCGGATCTGGCCAGACTGACCCTCGAGCAATCCAGGCACAGGAACAGGCAGGGAGATGTTGCACTCCTCTCTAGGGAGAGGTCAGACTATGTCACAGAGGAGAAGGAAATATCGAAAGAGATGCTGGAATCCAGCCAGAGGCTAGACGGATACGACAAGGAACTAGTCCAAATTGGTAAGGAGCTGGAGGGGGTACTGGGAGGCGACGCCAAGAAGATCCTGGATAGCATCAGACAACACGAAATCGACATGGAGACCGCCTCAGACCGCATTGGGGACCACAAGAGGTCCATCGAGACCTCCGAGGAAGAGGTCGAGATTCTTATGGGGGAAAGGGAAGGTGCCGACACCGCTCGCTCTCAGGCCGAGCAGAGCATCGCCGATCTCCAGCAAACCGTCTCGGACTCCAAGGCTGCCCTGAAGAAGGCCGCAGAGGACGAGGAAGAGGCCAGGAAGGCAATCCAATCCGGGGACAAGCACGGACGCGACCTCAACAGAATCCTCGGAAAGGCCACCGAGGAAGAGCAAACCGCAAGCACAGCTTACTCGCAAGCCCAACTGGACTTTGACCGGGCGAACCAGAGGTCACAGATAGCTTCCGAGAACCTAGCTGACATAGAGCAGGCTTTCGAGACGGCAGAACTAGAGAGGGACGACCAAGCCCTGATGGGGGAGGACTTGGAGGACTCCAGCCCTGACACCAACAGGGAGTCATTAGCGAAGGAGCTGATGAGCCTCCAGAAGCAGGAGAGGACCCTAGTCGACGATCGCGACAGGGCCGAGTCAAAGCTAAGGAATGCAGAGATGGGACTCGCCAAGGCCAAGGCAAGGATGGAGGCCAGGTCAAGCACACCCGGATCCGCACACACGCTTGCAGCGCTATCCAAGTTGAGGGAGAGCGAGGAGATACACGGGATACTAGGGACTCTGGGCGAGCTGGCGACCCCGAAGGACCCATCTCACGAGGAGGCTCTGTCATTCGCATTCGGCGGCGGACTCAGAAGCATCGTTGTAACCTCGGATCACGTAGCATCGAAGTGCATCGCATGGCTCCGGAAGAACGGAGGGGGAAGGGCGACCTTCCTGCCCCTCAACAAACTATCAGTCTCACGACCCCAGGGCAGGACCCTGCTCGTTGCTAGGAACCCGGGAGTGGTTGGCTTCGTCCACGATCTGCTGGAATTCGACCCAAGCGTCGAGACCGCCGTCCGCTATGCGGGAAGGAATACTCTTGTCGTAGACTCCATGGACGTGGCTAGGGAAAACATGGGAGGGGTTCGGATGGTCACACTAGACGGAGCCGTCATAGAGAGCTCAGGTGCAATGACGGGGGGATCTTCATCGAAGAGGGACCGCCCTAGGTTCGACGGTTCAGGAGCAGGTAGCTCCGGGATAGACAGGATGGAGATGGCCGTCCAAGAGGCAGGTCTGCTTTTCTCCACCGTCGATGGCGCTCTGAGGGAACTGCGCAGGAGCCAGCAGGAACTCAGAGACAGGATCCACGGGTTGGACAACGACGACCACTCAGTCAGGGTCAGGAACTGGAAGGCCGACATGGAAAGGTCCGAGAAGGCAGTTACTGAGATCAGAACCAAGCTCAAGGCAGCCAACAAGGAGCTCGAAGAGTGCGAGTCCGAGAAGACCAGGCTCTCTGGGTTATGCGAGAGCGCCCGTGCCTTCCTCGAGGAGGCGACTAACGCTCGCACCAGCGCCGCGGAGGAACTCCAGAACCACACCCCTGACCACCTCTCCGACAAGCTGAGGGAGGCAGAGAGGGTCAGGACCGAGGCAGAGAGGACGCGCGTCATGTCTGAGGCATCGATCGAGACCTCCACCCAGCAGCTCAAGATTCTCACGGACAGGGTGGCCGTTCTGGACAGGCAGGTCAAGTCCCAGAAGGAGGCAATATCAAGGGCGGAGAAGGAGATCGTCGAACTCAACTCGAGCATACGAGAGTCTGAGTCAGAACTCCTTGAACTAAGGGAGCAGGCGTCGCAGTTCGACGAGGAGCAGAAGCTCCTGAACGACAAGAGGGACGAGATAGTGGAGGAGAGGGCCAGCCTGAGGTCCCATCTGGAGAGAATCTCACAGGAGAGGCAGAACATATCCGCAAGACTGGAGGAACTAAGCGTACAAATCAAGCAGAAGCGCGAGGCGCTGGACGAGATTGTTGCCGAGCTGCAGGAAGCAGGCATCCCGATCCCGCCAGAAGACGCGCAACTGCCAACAGTCGTGGAGGCGGAGCGGAGCGTGCAGGGGCTCGAGCGCCGCCTCCGCGCCCTCGGGGACGTCAACATGCTCGCCATAGAGCAGTACGACGCCGCCGCCTCGCGCATCACGGACCTGATCGCAGACGGCAAGCTCCTGAGGAAGCGGAGGGACGAGCTGTCCACGATTGCAGACCAACTGGAGGACGAGCGAAAGACCCGACTCCTGAACGTCTTCGAGCACGTGAACAACAACTTCCGAAGGGTGTACGAGATACTGCAGCCCACTGGGAGGGGCGAGCTGAAACTAGAGAACATGGACAGTCCCTTCGAGGGTGGGTTGGAGATGGCCTGCGTACCACCTGGCAAGAGCCAGAAAACTAGGAGGACGGCATTGTCCGGAGGCGAGAAGTCAATGGCTGCCCTCGCGCTGATTTTCGCCATCCAGGACTACGAACCCAGCCCCTTCTACTACTTCGACGAGGTGGACCAGAACCTAGACCCATTCAACTCCGAGAAGATAGCAGCCCTATGCAGGATGAGGAGCGGAATGGCTCAGTTCATCATGGTCACACTGAGGAAGGTCAGCCTAACTCTGGCTGACCACCACATAGGAATAACCCACGCCGGCAACGGTTGCAGCCAGAGGATCACCGACTTCGACAGGGC
>CAYFGC010000013.1:0-21426 GCA_964342625.1 uncultured Candidatus Poseidoniales archaeon
ATTGCCTCGTTCCTACTCGGTGTGATGACAATATGGGAGGTGTCATCAATTGCACCCATAATATCCGCTGGCGTCCGCCACGCATATGTATATGGTTTGGCTGAAGCATACTTCGTGGGACAGGCGATAGGAATTAGCGTGATACTGCAAGCAGTTTCATTATCTATCCTGCTAATTCCTGTAGTTTATTGGTTCTTAATGAATTTTCGAACCGAAATAAATGGACATAATGTATCGATAATCAAGTCTCCGAGTGTGACCATCTTGTTGCCGATGAGAAATGAGGAAAAGAATGTGATTAGGAAGCTAGAGTCTGTTATCTCAGAAATTTTCGAAGAAGATAATGCCAATTTATTGGTCATTGATTCGGGATCTACTGACAATACTGCTGATATTGCATCGGGCTTTCTATCAGATGAGTTTGAAGAAGAAAGCAGGTGGGAAGTTGTTTCTTGGCCCGAACCAGGGAAATCTCGAGCCATAAACAGGGCAGTAGCCAATATAGAGTCAGAAATCGTAGTGATGACAGATGCTGATGCTGATGTTTCTCCGGGGTGGTTAGAAATCATTATTCAGAGACTATCTGAAAAGGAAATTGGAGTCGTGTCCGGTTTGGAAGATGAGGATTTTTCTGAAATTGATAAATTCAATAGTTACTACAGAAGGAAGTCAAACTGGTTGCGCATTAAAGAGTCCGAGTTTGGATCCACTCCGGTTCTCGAGGGAAGTATAATTGCATGGGATACCGAAAAAATCGGGAAGATTCAGATTGATGAGGGAGTTAATGCAGATGATGCTCAAATAGGCATGATTTCCATCAGAAAGGGTTTCAGATCAATTATTGATAGAAGAGTGTCATTTCATGACTTTGAAACTAAGAAGAGAGGGATTAGAGAATCTATTAGGAGAAGTCAGGGGCTCAGCATCGTTCTATTGAAAAATGCGGATCTAGCATTTTTTCCAAAGGCCGGGGGTTCTAGATTGGCCATTATTAACGCCATTTCTCTGTATGTAATTTTTCCATGGGTGGCTCTAATTTTCTCCATTAACTCAATTATTGCATTCTACCATACGCCTGAAATTTCGCTAAATTGGCCATTTTTTTCCATACTCTCAGTCATTACTGTAGCAATTATTCCCTCGGGAAGAGTTCTCTTGACAGGAGTAATAATTTCCTTGTTTGCCCATTTCCAGGCTATAGTTGGGAAGCGCTACAATGTCTGGAACCCTAGTCGGTAATCATACTACGGTAACCGATTTTGCCAGATTACGAGGCCTGTCGACATTAAGCCCCTTTATTTTCCCCAGCTTATATGCAAGCAACTGAAGCGGAATGACATTCACTATTGGTGAAGTTTCCTCGATTGAAGATTGAGTTTGAAGAATCACGTCTGCAAACTCATTTATTGGCCCCTCATTATCGGTGATGAGGATTACCTTGGCTCCTCTCGCCTTGCACTCCCTAATGCTTGATTCCATTAAAGCCAATTCATCGCAGGAGGGGGCGACTGCAATCACTGGCGTCCCTTCCTCTATCAAAGCAATCGGACCGTGCTTCAGTTCCCCACCAGGGTATGCCAGGCAAGGCAGGTATGCTACTTCCATCATCTTCAATGCGCCTTCTTCGACTAAAGGTGCTGAAATCCCCCTGCCGATGAAGATTGCACTACTTGCGCTTTCCAACAATGAAACTGCTTCATCTAGTGAGCCTTCTGATTCTCGGAGAAATAATGCAATCTTGTTAGGTAGTTCACGTAAATCTTGAACTATTGAAGTTCTTTCGCCGGAAGACATCTTGGAAAAGGACAGAGAGAAAAGAAGAATGATTGCAACCATATTTGTGAAGACCTTGGTGGATGCAACGGCATACTCCGGGCCCGCATACAGATATGCACCATTCCCAGTAAGTCTAGGTATCGTTGATCCTATTACGTTGCAAAACGAAGTTATTTTGCTCCCGGCAATTCTGGCTTCATGAAGGGCGTCTAGTGTATCCTTAGTCTCTCCAGACTGAGAAATCCCAATTGTAAGGGTGTTTGGTCCGCAAACCTTCCTCGCTGGGAATTCACTGCCTCGAAATGCCTCTACATTTATGTCCGAGTGTTTTCTAATTATCCTGGCACCGATCTTAGCGGCAAAAAATGCCGTCCCACAAGCAACAAGATTTATCCTTTCTAAAGAATTTATTTCTTCTGGATTGAGTTCCAAGCCACCAAGCTCAACGCGAAGTCCATCCGAGGAAACCCGGCCACTGAGGACATTAGTCAGAGAAACTGGTTGATCGAAAATCTCCTTCAACATCAAATCTTCAAAAACTCCTGCATCCTGTTCCTCATAGGTGCCCTCTAAAATGGAGAAAGACGGGGGTTGAAATTCCTCTCCTGCTTTGACGCCCTCATTAGTTACTGAAAAAACGTCTCCATCGTTGATGTAGGCGACTTGCGAGCAGATTCCGTAAAATGGTTGAATATCGGAAGAAACACAAATTGTATTGTGGCCCTTGCCGATAACTAGAGGTGCCCCGTTTCTCGCCACCAATATTGCCTCCATCCCAGTCATAATGACAGCAATGGCCCAAGAGCCCTTCAATAGTGATACCGTGGCCTCAAATGCATCCAATGGAGTCTTGCTTTTTGATTGAGTCTTTAACTCATGATCTAGCAAATGGACTATTAGTTCGGAGTCAGTTTCTGAATTCACATGGTATCCAAGATTATTCACACGCTCTAGTAATTCTGATGTATTCTCAATTATTCCGTTATGTACAACCGAAATTTTCCCATCGTTACTTGAATGGGGGTGGGCATTGTAATCCGTTACACCCCCGTGGGTTGCCCACCTTGTGTGTCCGATGGAAATCCTTGCCCCGTCAAAACGACCATTTGCCTTGGAAACCAAATCGGAAACATATCCAGTAGTTCGCTCGGTTTCTACGGGTCCCTTGTGGTTGGTGAAAATTGCAGCTAGGCCAGCCGAATCATAGCCCCGGTACTCTAGTTTTCTCAAACCATCGAGAACCTTGACAGCAGCATTTTGAGAAATGCATCCAAATATACCACACACTGACTGGGCGGATGAACTAGAATATTTCAACACACCCCCTTAGATAATTGTAGATTATCAGAAAACAGTTATTCGTAATTCACTGCTGCTAACACATAATGAGTCTGCTGGAGTTTCTTTTCCCCGGATTGAATGCATATGGGAGTGGTTCGATTCCGATGTGGGAAGACCCACAGAGACCATGGTCAGTACTGGAAAAGAGTAGATTTGGGCTAATCTCACAGATTGTCGAAATCACAGGCGCAGAGGATGGGGTTTTGATTGATGAAAGTGCGGTTATTGGGGAGTTTGTGAAAATAGAAGGCCCTTGTATCATTGGCCCCAATGCAATAATCAAACATTCAGCTTTTATTAGGGCTGGCAGTTGGATTTGTGAGGGGGCTGTTGTTGGTCATTCTTCGGAAATAAAAAACTCAGTACTATTGCCAAATTCCAAGGCCCCACACTTCAATTACGTCGGGGACTCTATTATCGGAATAGAAACAAATTTAGGAGCCGGAGCAAAACTATCGAACGTTAGAAATGACCGAAGAGAAGTTTTCGTAACTCTAAGTGATGGTGAAAGATTTGGTTCGGGGCTAAGAAAGTTCGGAGCCATTCTTGGCGACAATTGCCAATTAGGATGCAATGTTGTTACAAACCCTGGAACTATAATGACCCCTGGATCGATGATTAATCCGAATAAGACGGTGGGCGGATGGGTCGGATTCAGGTCCTAATTATCCGCAGAAAAATTCGGAACCCATCGATCAAGGATCTGAGTTTACTAGTTCCTCCCTTTCTTTGACTCCAAGCCACCTGAATCTCGGTGTGATTAAGACGATTCCTTCGAGCAAGTCCGACAATTTCAGCTTCCAAGTCAAAACCGGAAGACTTGATGTTCATTTTTTTCAGTGAGTCTTCTGTGAAACCCCACAGGCCGGTACAAAGATCAGAAATTCTTCTACCATTCCTAATACTGGAAATCAAAGAGAGAGACTTGTTTCCAAAGTTATGCAATCTTGACATTCCTTTAGGTCTCCCAGTCCTTGAAATGAAGCGGGATCCAGAAACTATGTCTGAACCTTCACCTAAAGAATCCAGAATCTGTTTCACAGAGTCAAATGAGTATGACCCATCTGCATCTAGAAAAACGATTAACGGTGTTGGATTTTTTTTCCACTCCTCTACTGCCTGTTTTACTGCCGCTCCTTTCCCTGTTGTTTCCTTCTGATCGATTATATTGTCTGAGAATTTGCTTGCAATGCGCTTCGAAGAGTCGCTAGTTCGGATATCAATTGCAAAAATAAAGTTGATATTGTAATACTGCTGGATTGAAGAAGCCCGGAAGTCATCAATTAGGTAATTGAGTCCGACTTCTTCGTCCTTAACAGGAACAATGATGGTGGCTTCTTCCACACGCTTCGGAGTACATGTCACTTTTCATTTTACTACCTTTGAAGTTCGGGATTTGTATGAAATAGCGCTTTCTTGAAAGGTGCTAGTCTTTGAGAGGCAGTCATGGCAGGGGTCCGTGATGCAATTATTCTTGCTGGCGGGATTGGGACTAGGATGCTTCCAGCAAGCCTATTCGCTCCTAAAGAGGTACTCCCCTTAGTAGACACGCCACTGATAAATCATCTAATCTGGGAGGCAGCAAAAGCAGGGGCAACTAGAGTTCATCTTGTACTCTCACAAAGAAAGAAGGATTTACTGGAGAAGTTCATTGACAGGAATGCCATCCATGGGAGTGAAGTCAGAGTTGACCTTCCCCGGGAATCTCTGTCATTGGGTGTCGAAGGAGTGGAAATTATCCCCCATGTACAAACCACTGCAGGAGGTGTGGCTGATGCGATCTCTGTAGCAATTAAGCAAATCGATGGGCCATTCCTAGCACTCCTGGGTGATATGGTAATTTTGGATAGGCATGTTAACCCTAAGAAATCTGGTGTAAAAGATGCATCTGGAGCGTCACTTGAATTGGTTAAGATGTTTGAAAGAACTGGAATTCCGATTGTTGGCGTTTGCCCTGTTGAATCGGAGAGTATTGGCAAATACGGAGTTGTTAGACTTTCTGGGAATCAAGTTTTAGAGATTATTGAGAAACCATCCGAGTCAGAGGCCCCAAGCAATTACGTACTATGTGGTAGATATGTCCTCCCAAGAAATACTGAAGAAATTCTTCAGAAGTATCCTATTTCGGAGTTTGGAGAGTTACAATCCATCCATTTGCTAAATCATCTGATTGAAGACGGGGGTTTGATGGCGGTAAAACTTGATGAAATGAAAATGTACGATAGTGGGGATCCATTAAATTGGCTTAAATCACAAATAGATCATGCTTTGAGGAGGGAAGATTTTAGCAATGACCTGTCGGAATGGATAAGGTCTAGGATAGATGAATAGTGGTGGACGCTGGGGGATTTGAACCCCCGGCCTTCTGGTTGCAAACCAGACGATCTTCCAGGCTGATCTAAGCGCCCATTATCCTATCCGAAAGGCCTCTCATTATTGAGTCAAACCGTCATATCGGTTTACTGATCTTTCGGAGGGGCCATAGAGGGAAGGATTGCCATTATCCCCATCAAGGACAGGAATAGCATTACTACGAGTATGTCATTATGACCGTTTTCGGAGGTTTCTTGCACTTGGATTGGTTGATTAACTTCTGGCATAATCTGGACATGAACATCTTCTCCCAGTACCACGGTGAGATAATTGTCGGAGATTGTGGAGTTGGCCATAGTCTGATGCCGCATTGAGACGTTCCCTGGAAGGATCCCATTCTGTGGCCCTAGAAGGACGGCTTCCGCCACCATGCAATCGGAGTCAACCTTGGAGCCGTTCTCATCCAATTCACATGATCCGGTGAGCCATGCGGTTGAGATATCATCGGGACCATCGAAAACGCCATCTCCATCGGCATCCAACTGGATTCTGTGACTAACGCCCTCCCTGTCATCGACGTCCATAAAGAAAAGATAGTCGGTTTCTACTAGTACATCGTCTGGAACGCTGGAGGGGGTCATTCCCTGTTCGGTCAACAGTATGGTGTACTCCTTTGGTTCATGAGCGACACTCAGTGGAGCGAAAATTACAGACAAAAGGACTAGCACGATGGCAAATTGTGTTTTTCGCACGTACTTCGGATGATATGCGATGGCTTGAACATGACTCACCTTCTGGAGGGGGCATGGACCAACAGAAGGCAATGTTGGCAATGGCATTGTCCGTTTGCTTATTCGGTGCGGGGGCATCTACATTCCTACTCATTCAAGGTAGTGAGGATGAAGTGTCCTCTGGCATTGGAGCAATGATCGACCCATTATTGCAAGACGAGGGTCACGACCATAGAAACGCAAGTCAGCATATGCTCTACACGGACAACATCCAACCGATCTCTTTCAACCCGTTGACAGCTCCGGGCAATGCCGAGGTCCAGGTATCTGACTCCCCCGATGGGAGGACATACGCATACATCGCTGGTTGGAGCGAGATGCACATAGTCGATGTCACAGACCCATCGAACACGACGGTCACAGGGGTCTACGTTGATCCTAACACCCAGGTCCTGGATGTCAAGTATCTAGTCTACAACAGTCGAGAGTACGTCATCGTGCAGAACCAATTGGTCGATCCCGGTGCTGCTGACCCGAACGTTGGCGAGTGGGGGGACCCGGCACAAGTCACAGTCACTCTGGTCGACGTTACAGACAAGTCCGATCCGACATTCGTTGACGCTTGGTATGATGCGGACCATCCCAGTGGACCGCACAATCTGTATACTCACATGATCGACAACGAGTGGTACATCTTTGTTGCCAATCCCGACTACGAGTCATGTGACGTAGGCCAAGGAGACGCTTGCGGGGGGATCACGGTCGCCCATCTGAACTTCGCGGGGTATGGGGATCTCCCCCGAATAGTGAAGGTCGGGGAGGCGGAGGTGAGTTGGGAGACCACCAGAGGCGGGTGGATCTACATCCATGACATGACGGTCCAGACCTGGCCGGGAGATGATCCAAATGACCCCCGGTATGGGAAGACGTACGTGTATGGGGCCTACTGGGAGGCAGGGTTGAGGATTTTCGACGTTTCTGATGTTCCTCATCCAGGTAATGACATGGTCGAGTACCTAGCAGTCGCGGCTGCATGCAGGGGGTCATTCGGAACCCAGTTGGGATGCAACTGGAGGGCCCCCGAGGTAGGCTTGTGGATGGACTTCGAGGACTTTGATGGGGATGGGGAGCCAGACAGCGGAACTACAGGGAACGAGAACGGAGGGAGGGCGTCCTACATCCACTATGCAGAACCTATTGACGAGATGGTAGATGCGACCCATCTTGGTTACCCATCAGGAAAGATGCACACGACTATCATCGCAACAGAGGTTCTAGAGACCACCATTGGAACAGGGATGGCTTACTTCCTTGACACTACTCCCTATGAGGTTGTGAATGGTAACGTCAGGTTCCTGCCGGTGCTGATTCACGGCTGGGAGACTCCCTTCGCGGACCACCACTTCATCCCCGGTGGTGAGGAATGGCTCCTATTCAGCCCACACAATGCCGACCACGAGATCTTCCAGACTGGCCTTCCTGGTTTCCCAGACAATAGCCACGGAGGGGCATGGGATGGAAGGATCTACATGGGCAACTACCACTCAGGTCTGTGGGTCATCGACATAGAGTCGTTACTGGTTGCAGGATTGGAGGGCGGGAACAAGACCGATGCCCATATGGATTCGACCGTTGGCTACCATCTGCCGCATGGTGCTGATGGAGCGCCACTTGACAGCTCATACTACGACTTTGGTTGGACCCCATTCATCTGGGCGGCCGAGCATTACAAGGGATACACTTACCTCTCTTGCATCACAACCGGCCTTTACATCGTACAACTGGACATTGATGAGCCGTATGGAAAAACTATTCCATCATGAAGAGAAGATAATGCGGATTAGGTGCAATTTCATATCGTAGTTGCCTCCGCGAGAGTACATGGGAGACACGAGAGTATGGCTGGCAGTTGCCGTGATGCTGATTGCGCCCGTCTCCGGTTGCCTTTCCTCGGATGATGATGTAGGCAGTGTAACGGAAAATGAAAATTGGATCGACCCAGTAGTGGAGATAGAGGATGCGAACCATTCGCACAACGACCTACTAGCACACAGGCTCTCCACCTCAAATGCAAAGCTGATTGACTACCACAACCTGAACTGCGATGGGGAGGTATACCCCCCTGCAGAACTGGAAAACACTGCAGGAAGGCCTTGCTATGACGAATGGAAGAACGTCGGACCGACACCCGGGGACAACTCAGAGATTGCCATTGAAGGGAACTTCCATGAGGATTGCGAGATATATGCTGATGGCAGTGGTGGTTGCTATGCATACGTCTCAAGCTACAACCAGTTCGAGATACTGGACATTAGCGAGCCCAACAACATCAGGCTCCTCTCGACATACTACGCAGAGATAGCCAGGATGATCGACATCAAGGTCACAAAAGACAACAACTGGGTTCTGGTTAATCATGAGTTGACCAACAGCGAGCTAGACCCGATCCCCAACGACGATGATGCCAACAGCGGAACGAATAGGCTGGATGTCATCTATGTCGGGGACAAGACGAGCCCGGTAAAGGTGGCAGAGTGGAACAACCCCCCAGCAGGTTTCCACAACCAGGACCTAGCCGTATACTGTGACTGGGAGGGTGCCCTAGACCCTAGGGAGGATTGCAGCCTTTTCCTATTCGGAGCAGACCCTTATCCCGAGATGATAGAAGGGGGCTCGGGAGAAACCTACAAGGGGACACAGGTTTTCTACGTCCCAAGAGGCTTTGACTCTTGGTGGTGGGACCAGAACGACGAGGAGCAAAACAACAGCAGGGAGATCAACAGACACGGAGGATACACTCCCGAGCCACATACCACATGCGGGGGTTCCATCTTCAACCACGATCACGTATACTTCGTCCACCCAATCACGAAACAGCGCCTACTCGTTGCATCATACTGGGGAGCGGGGCTTAGAATCGTAGATGTAAGCGACCCACCCATTATTCCGGATCCAGAGGGCATCTCATGGCCACCCGAGGTAGGCAGATGGTTGGGTTGCCCCACTGCTGACGAGGGGTGGTACGGTCCGGATGGTGGTGGTCACGCCAACATGACCCCAGAGGAATGGCTGGATGCAGAGCAGGGCAATGACAACATCCACTATGCAGTCCCATACGACCACCTGGTTTGCAATGGCATTAGCGAGTACGTCCCACAGGCAGAATGGCCATCGGAATGCGGATCGGGGCCAGGGGATGCAACCTACGGGGAAAACTGGCGCCACTACACCATCATAGCTCCGGAATACGGCAGCAACCCCGGACATACTGGTTTCCTCTGGACAATCGACACCACGGACCCAACGCGCCCCTTCCTAGTATCAAAGTGGAGGCTTCCTGGGGAAGGGACGTTGGCTAATGGCTCCAAGCACCCACAACACTACATCCCAGGGGGATACATCTACAGCCCACACAATGGGGACACGGGGACTAATGGCCACGTCTACTGGACTCACTATCATGCAGGAAACTGGGTTACTGACCACGGCAGAATTTGGGAGGAGATTGTTTGGGAGAATGGGATTCCTGAGCCGGACAGAGGTTTCCAGGCGATCGAGGAGTTGGCTCCCACGCACACGATTGGGTACTACCTGCCATCTGGACCTTACTGGATCGACGACCCTACGACAACGCTAGGCTACGACATGGCCGATTGCTGGGCATCATGCATGATACCTTTCGACTGGGGCCTTCAATACGACCCTAGAGGATTCATGTTCGTATCCGAAATGGTCAGCGGGATATACGTGGTCCAGTTCGACGAGGACTACGATCCGAGATACAACTATCCGGCGCTATGGACGATAGAAGAAGATGATTGAGATGAGGTTGAGCTTAGTAGCAGCACTCATAGCAGCATCATTTTTCATGCCATTAGCCGCTGCGCACGGCGCGAATGACTTCGCAATCATCCTCCGGAGTTCAAGCATGCAACCCAATGAAGCAGAGGTCTTGCAGAACGACTCAGTGACATTCTACAATGTGGCTGACGTGAATCGATCCATCAGAGTCGATCTCGATGGCGATGGAGTGTATGACCAGAGATGCGATACGGATCCCCACAACTCTTCCTCGGTCAAAGACGAATGCTCATTCATGATATATGCCGAAAGTTGGGTTGCTGGGAATTACCTTCTTGACGTCTTCTCCAATGGTACACTATGGGAGACTCTGAACCTGACAGTGATCCATGATTACCACGAAGAGTTGGGGCCACCCTCGGGTTACATTTTCAACAGTGGGGCCCCTGAAGGCCAAGGAGAACAAGGGGTCGGAGGGGTGGAGGATTCACTGAGGAATCTGGCAATATTCCTCCTGACTTGTTCTGCATTGGTCTGGCTGGCCAGGAGGAATGAGGATGAGTAGGGCAATAGCATGGATATTGGCTTTCACGCTACTAATCACACCAGGGTGCCTATCTAACGAGGAGATTGACGAATTCTACGGAGAGGACATCAATCCCCCGATTGCAGTGAAAGAGTTCGTCCTGATTGACGACAAGGGCGAATACGTTTCCATGTCCCAATTCGAGGGACAGGTGGTCGTGGTGGCTTTCCTATTCACCAGGTGCCCGGACATTTGCCCGGTTGTTAGCGCGAATCTGGCCTTCATTGCACAGGAGCTCGGTGATATGCACGGAACCTCCGTGCAGATCATAACAGTCACAGTGGACCCGTGGACAGACAACTCAAGCGTGTTGGGCAACTATGCAGACGTCAGAGGGCTTAGTTGGCCGCATCTAACCGGCAGTGTAGAGGACTTGGAACCGGTGTGGATGAACTTCGATGTAGGCCTTGCAACTTACGATACCGACAATGACAATGACGGGGTTGCTGACGGTTTCGACAGTTGCCCAGACACCCCAGAGGGAGAGGAGGTAGACAACAACGGTTGTGGGAAGGACACACAGCAACCAGAGGGGGATGTTGTTACGAACCACCACCCACTTGACTACTGGGTCGATCACACGACTGGAACCATAATCGTCGACAAGAATATGGAACAGAGAGTCTGGTGGGGAGATACTGACTGGAACCCCGAACTGGTGCTTGAAGACATATTGAGCCTAGTTGAAGAAGAGTGAAATATCCTCGTTATTGGGGGTTGGATATGGGAGATTCACCTAAGGTGGCACTCGTAGTGTTGTGCTTCCTTGTGGCCGGATGCTCCGGCTCCGATGAACTGGAGATTCTTGGGACCGAATACAGGGACCCTCCTGAGGCTCCTGGCTTCACGCTTGAGAATCAATTTGGCGAGGATGTGTCACTATCTGATTTCGAGGGCAAGGTAGTTGTAGTCGCATTCATCTACACCTCCTGTCCCGATGTTTGCCTGATCATCTCATCCAACCTAGACTATGTTAACCAGAATTTAGGGGGTCATTCGGAGATGGTAGAATTCGTCTCGATAACCATTGACCCTGCCAGGGACACGGTGCCCCACATGCTAGATTGGTCCTCTGCTAGGGGTTACGAATGGGATCATCTGACGCACGAGCGTGGTTCCGTGATCCAAGCAGTCTGGGATGATTGGAACGTAGTTGTAGATGCCGAGCACATAGCAAACAGCCTCCCCCCAGAGGAGGCGATGATTAGATTCGCAGTCCTGTATCCTGACAACTCCTCTATTGTATCTGACAACTCTTGCCAGGATCCGTTCAACCGAACTTGCTTCGACGATGCGGGCGAGTTTGCATCATTCGCCCTGATTGATGGCTCAGGGATCCATTATGACATCGAAAATGGTACTATCGGCAATTGGACTTCTAACGAATCATGGTCGTGGGATCTTCACTCTTGGAATGCTTCCAAAGAGAAATGGGACATCGTAGAGGGGATATCTGCGATCGAAGTCGGAATCGACACCCACCTTGCATGGATTGCGAGCAATGCAAACATCAGCAGCGCCCCCCCGGGCGTGGACTGCAATGGAAAGGGATGGGTGATGGGGACAGGGTCATCCTCGCATTGCATGTGCGACGAGGGTTGGGGGCGACCGGGAGATGACTGGTTGGCGTGCGTTTCCGAGGGCAGCTCTTCCCATTCATCGAATCACACCAATCCCCATGAGGAGAGCCTCGGGGAGTACGAGATTGGCCATTCAACTGTGACTTTCATCATCGACAAGGAACAGAGGAAGAGAGTTGCATACTCTGGCATTCACTGGGATGTGAATGATTTCCTACAGGATGTCAAGACTCTAGCTGATGAGTAATCGCAGTTGCATCAGCGATCAGAGCAGTGGCATCTTCCTCAGCCTCTCGAGATCTGGTTGGTATAGTTGGCGGATGTCATCCAGACCAAGAATGAGCATCGCGAGCCTCTCGAGGCCCATTCCCCATGCGCATACTGGCCATTCGGTACCAAGTGGCTCGGTCACTTCTGGTCTGAATATCCCAGAACCGCCAAGCTCCAGCCACTCCCCCTTCCATAGTATGTCGACCTCGGCACTTGGCTCGGTATATGGGAAGTAAGCCGGCCTGACCCTGACGTCAGGATATCCCATCTTTGCATAGAATGTCTTGAGGGTTGATATCAGCATTGGGAGGTTTGCATCGGGCTCGTGGATAATTCCCTCTATCTGGTGGAACTCTGGCATGTGAGTCCGGTCAATAGTCTCCTGCCGGAAAACCCTTCCAATTCCGAAAACGCGTGATGGCTGGCTCGGGTTTTCTGCGATGTGCCTTACTGTGTTCACAGTGGTGTGAGTCCTCAGCAGGGCCTTCTGGGATTCTTCTTTGTCGAATGTCCCCCCCCAGCCTCTGCTTCCAGTGTCATGACCGTGCTCGTGCACCCTTGCCCAGAGGTCCAAGTATGAGTCGTCGACCTCCACTTTGCTTGGTTGGTCCAGATAGAATGTGTCCTGCATCGTCCTGGCTGGATGCGACTGTGGGATGAACAGGGAGTCCATGTTCCAACCTGCTGATTGGACGTAGTCACCATCTATCTCTGAGAACCCCATCTCAAGGAAAACTGAACGTATTCTTTCGATTAGAGATTGCATTGGATGGCGTCTTCCCCCTGTTGGGGTTGGTGCTGGTGCTTGGACGTCGAAAGGCTTGAATTCCGCCCCCATCCAAGAGTCAGTCTGAAGCATCTCTGGAGTCAGTTCACCAATCAATTGATTCTCTATCAATGCTGACTCATCTACCGAAGAGCCAGTATTAGTTAGCTTCCAAGTTCGTGTGATTGTTTCTTCGAATTCTAGGAGTCCGCTGCGTGAAGAGAAGTGAGAAATCATCCCTTCATCAAGAGTTGAGGATTCTGCCGAAGAGTCTGAAATCAATTTGATGAAATCTTCCCTTCGAGCGATTTCCTGCGAGATCTCCTCCTCATTGGAAAAAACCAGATTTCCAGACTCTATCTCTACTCCCAATCCCTTCAGAATCCCGATGCCTGGTCCGGATTCGCTTCTGTCAAATCCTGATGACATTAGGTAGCCCATGTTCCTCTGATCCTTATCCTGGTTTCTGACCCAATCCCAGAGTCTTGATTCAAGAAGGCCTCCCTCTGCAGCCTTTTTTCCCTCTGAACCAAGAGTGACAAGTCTAGATGTTGATTCTTCGACCTCGACCAGTCCTGCCTCCTGCAGGCCCTTTCCTGCTCCAGCGACGTGGACCTGGTCATCCCATCCCGTGACTGAAAGTATTTGGTCGAGAGTCCATGTCGCTTTGGGCTTGGATAGCATACCCTTGAGCATTCTCCGCTCATTGTTGCCCAGATTCATTCATTCCTCTCCGGCCGCTCCAGAAGTAATCGACACTTGACGGTTGCCAAGGACTTGTATTTCCCCATATTCATTCTTCCTCTGGCTCCCATAGTTCAGTACCGCATGACGGACAAGTGAATTTGCTCGGCTTTTTTCCATCGACCCAAACGATGTTTGCGCATCTCCCACATAATATCGAAGTTCTGATGGGTTCGTCAAGAGTGGTGTCTATCCTGAACATTGGTCGTCCGGCATCGGGCATCAATGAAGCGCTGGGAGTCCAAGATTCGTGAGTGATTTCTGATTTCGCGTCTTCGTTATCCATTGAGAGGCCAATGATTAGCAGAATTACCCCGCCAATAGACAAGGGTGCTGATATTGACATGGCGAACATAGAACCATCACTGAGAAGAAGTCCGGATCCCAATGCAATGCAAATCCACGCCGAAATCACCACATTTAGTCGGCGATTCGAGACACCCGGAAGACCACCCATGCTTCTTGGACAATGGGGGTTGAATATCAGCACTATTGAGGAGATTAGGCATGTGCAGGGTTCAAGTGGGGGATGGGGTAGCCAGAGGCACGCCTCAGTAGCTCAGCTCGGTAGAGCATCTGATTTGTAATCAGACGGCCGGGGGTTCAAATCCCTCCTGGGGCTCCATATTTCCTTGTTGTTGTCTTTCCCAGAGACTTGAAAGCATACTGGGAAGTGCCTTTTTTAGTGATGCCGTGTCCGAAATATTCGTGGCATTTGAGTGCAATATCGATGCTAGGGGAAAGGCATATCGTCTGAAGTACGGAATTTATGGAATAATTGCAGGATTCGCATTATCCGGTATGCTAATCCTCGTTGACCTGGGGACATGGATGGCCTGGCTAGTACCTGCGGGACTTGTGGCAGGAGGGGCCTTTGCAGTATTCGAAGGGTGGTCTGGATGGTGTATAGCTAGAGCTCTGGGATTCTGGACACCGATTTGAGCCAATCGTCAAATGCCTAGTGACTTACGACATAATGTGGGCGCACACATTGTCGATGGTAAATCCCTCAGCTTGGATATTCAGCATGAAGTAGCCAACGAAGTTTCTGCACTGAAGGAAAGGGGCATTGAGCCCAGGCTTGCGGTTGTTATCGCGGGGGACGACCCTGCGAGTCACGTATACGTCAGAAACAAGGAGAGGGCGTGTGATCGTTGTGGCATACTGAGCACTAGGATAGACATGCCTGCAACCTCGACTCTGGAGGAAATTGTCGAAGTTGTTGAAGGTTTGAATGCTGATTCAAGCATCCATGGGATACTGGTCCAGAGCCCGGCCCCAGAGGGTGTGGACGAGTTGAAAATAGCATCCTCCATACTTCCTCAGAAGGATGTTGATGGCTTTCATCCGGTGAATCTTGGACGCCTTGTTCAAGGTGAGACGGGGGGTCTGCTGCCATGCACTCCCTCCGGAGTGATGCGAATTCTTCATTCCAGTGGAGTGAAAATAGAGGGTACCAAGGCAGTTGTTCTTGGCCGATCCAGGATAGTTGGCATGCCTATGGCTCTGATGCTAGCCCAGAAGGGTAGTGATGCGACTGTTACGATAGCACATTCTAGGACTGAGGGGATAGAGTCGATTTGCAATGAGGCCGACATACTAGTTGCAGCCGTTGGTTCCGCTCACATAGTTGAGAAGGATTGGGTTAAGCCGGGTGCCTTTGTTGTCGACGTAGGGATATCAAGAGTTGCGGGTAGGCTGGCAGGTGATGTTTCCCCAGAGGTATCAGAGATCGCAGGATGGTTGACCCCGGTTCCCGGTGGAGTGGGTCCGATGACCATAGCTATGCTGATGGGAAATACGTTGAAAGCTGCAGAATTGCAGATGGTTTAGTCAAATATCCCCATCTCAAACTTGGCGTCCTCTGAGGCGTGAATTCTAGGGTCCCAAGGTGGGGAGAATGTCAGATTAACGTGGGCACTTTCTATCCCCTCGGTTGCTAGTGCGGCCCTATGTACAGCAGCCATCAACTCAGGAGCTACGGGGCAACCGGGACTTGTCAGAGTCATATCCACCTCGACATGGGTAGATTCTATCCTTACGGAGTAAATCAGCCCCAACTCGGTCACCGTTAGTTTCAATTCTGGGTCCTCGACACTGGATAACGAGGCCATAACTAAGGAGTCGTCGGTCAATCTATTGCCTCCCGGAAAGTATGGCAGCCTCGTCCTTGACCCTCTTGAACATATTCAGGAAACCATTTGCCCTACTGGGAGTCAGGGATGACCTGATTCCCATTTCCTCTGCGAAATCTGGGGACATTTCTGAAACGTAAGATGGAGTCATCCCATTCACTGCGATTGATGTGATCGCCATCAGACCCTGAACTATCTGCGCATCGGCACCCCCTCTGAGGACGAAATTGCCATCTTTGTCAAGTGAGCAGGAGACATGTGCACGAGATTGGCAGCCATGGACCTGGTTCCCTTCGTCCCATTCCTCTGGAGGCAATGGCGATGGGTTCCTTTTCGCATATTGGAACAGGAGCTCATACCTCTCCATAGAGTCAAAGCATGCAGAGAACTCCTCCACTATTGGATCAAGCTTCACGGGCCAATCCCTGGACTCGGTCATGAAATGGCGTCAAGGATACTCAACTTGAAAGTGCCCATCACTTCTCTGAAAATCTGCTGACAACGTAGTCCAGATGATTAACGAAGGCCTCGGCCTCCTCCATAGTGTTGTATATCCAGAATGAAGCCCTGTTTGTGGAGGGGACTCCGAGGGCATCCATCAGGGGTTGGGCGCAATGATGGCCCGTCCTAACTGCGAAGCCGCCTTCGTCGAGGAGAAGAGCGAGGTCCTGGGACTGTATCGAGTCATGAAGGAATGAGACTGCCCCACTGCTATCGCTTCTGCTTGGGTCTCCATAAACTGTGATGCCCTCAATCGCAGATATTCTTTCTGCTGTCCATGAGGCTATCTTGTTGATGTGAGAGTGGACTTCTTTCATGTCGTACCTTTCCAACCATTCTACTGCAGCGCCCCAACCGATTGCCTCTGCTATCCTGGGAGTTCCAGTCTCGAACAATGCATGGCCCTCTTGGAAGGTTGAGCCATCGGTACTAACTGTCTTGATCATCGACCCCCCTGTCATGAAAGGGCCCATCTGGGACATGGCGTCTTTCTTCACGAGGAGGCATCCGATCCCAGTGGGACCTCCCATCTTGTGAGCAGAAATTGCTACAAAATCGACTCCCGAATCATCGAATCTAATTCTCTCGTGAGGAGCCCCCTGGGCACAATCAAGCAGAACTCTGGCACCCTGGGAGTGGGATAGTTCGATGATCCTCTCAATTGGGTTCCTGATTCCGAGAACGTTGCTTGTGTGGACTACGCAGACCAGCGATGCCCCTTCGACGGCAATCTCGAAGGCATCCATATCGAGAGTGAAAGAATTCGTGTCTATGGGGACATACCTGACCTCAACGCCCTTCTCCTTTGATAGTTGCTGCCATGGTACTATATCGGCGTGATGTTCCATCTCAGTTAGAACAATCACATCATCGGTAGAGAGGTTATCCCTGGCCCATGCATACGAAACGAGGTTAATCGCCTCCGTGGCACCGCTGGTGTAAACCATCTGATCGGGAGAGGTCCCAAAGTAAGTCGAAATAGAACTCCTGGCATCCTCTAGAGCGGTGGTCGCCTCATCTGCCAAGGTATGGTTTGCCCTGTGCGCATTTGAGTTGTACTCGCTGTAGTATTGGGACATTGCATCGATTACGCACTGTGGCTTCTGAGACGTTGCTGCGTTATCGAAGTAGACCAATTGCTTGCCATTCGGAAGTTTTCTGCTCAGTATTGGGAAGTCGGCCCGGATAGATTCTATGTCCAGCGGCAAGTCATCACCCATTAATGCCAGATGGTGATGTGATTTCAAGTCGCTTGTATACAATTAGTCCGTGATAGTTTCTAAATTGGTGCTCCTGCCGGGATTTGAACCCGGGTCGCCGGGATGAAAACCCGGAATGATGGACCGAACTACACCACAGGAGCGGCATATTTCCGAGTTGCTACTTTCTCATAATCAGTTCTATTGCAGATGCTCTTCAACTGGGTGATCCAAAGTACTCCACCAATTGTTCAAAGGGATGAATATCGCTATTGAGATAACGCCGACTACAATCCAGAATAGCGGTTCTTCGAGCATCTGAACGAATTCTTCCCCCCAGTACCCGACGATTAGGACTTCCAGACCGAATCTGATGCCCCTTCCAAAAATACCAGCTGAAATGAAGGTACGCATATCCATCCTCCCAGCCCCTGCCATCCATGCAAGGAGTTTGTACGGGATAGGGGAGACGGCAGCGATGAAAACGCCTGCATCCCCGTACCTGGCAATCAGTTCATCGAGCTTCCTCGAAAGTGAGGGCTTTGCAAGTTTCTCAATAGCCGGCCTTCCTGCATAGAGGCCGATTCCGTATCCTGCCAAGGACCCTATGACGCTGAACAACGTGGCAACCAAGAAAATCGCCAGAAGCTCAATTTCACCATTTGCATCTACCGACATAGGAATGACAAGAAGGTCTGGGGGGACTGGTTGTAGTGCTGCCTCGGTGGCAGAAACAACGGCAAGCCCGACCAGTCCAAAACCGCTCCCCCAACTAACTACTGAGTCGGTTATCTGCTCGAGCATGATGATTCGTCGGAAGATGATGGCATAACCATTACTTCACTACCCAATGGGCAAAACCGATAACAGGGCTATAATCGCCCACGAGGGACTATTCTATGCCTGTGCCCAATATTCTCGACACATCTGCACTAATTAACTGGCCAATAGATGCATTGGATGGTGGTTTTTCGGTTATTGGACAGAGGTCAGAAGTAGAGAGGATTGCTCCGGAAAGAATGTTGTCAATAGAAACGGCAGAGGTCAAGTGGATTTCTCCTTCGCCCGAGTCAGTGCAAGAGTCCGCCGCTATCGCAAGAAAGACCGGGGATTTGGATGGCCTCTCGGAGACGGATTTGCATCTTCTTGCCCTTGCGATCGATTTGCGCGGGCACATGCATACCGATGACTACAGGCTACAGAACCTCTGTAACTCAGTTGGAGTTAGATGGTCCCCCGTAGTATCGGAAGGAATCAAAGAGTTCTGGAATTGGGAGATCCGGTGCAGCGGTTGTGGGACCTTGGTGGCCGGAGCAGAAAAAACCAGACCTGCCAGCCAGGGAATAGGGGCATGTGCCGAATGCGGATCGAAATTGAGAGTTGTCAAGAAGTAATCACTCTTGCTCGGAGGACACGTCTTCGGTCATCCCCCCCCTGTCCATATCCTCGATAGCAGCCATCTCTGAAGCCTCTTTCATCCCCATATGAAACTCGCCCTTGGCCCGGCCAACGCCTCTTGCCAGTTGTGGTATCTTATTGGCCCCGAAAAGAAATATTCCGAAAACCACCAGGATGACGATTTCTGTTGATCCCAGTGCCATGCTATCAGAGCGCTGTGTGAGGGCCTTCTTCAAATGCTTTGGCATCTTAAACGGTCAACCACCAGAAACTGGAGGTAGGAATGCAACTTCGGCCGCATCATGAAGCAATCGTGTGAGGTCTGTCTCGAGATGACCATCAACTGCCACCCTCAGGCCTGAGGAGATCATTTCCACTAGTTCAAATTGCATAGCTAGGTCATTCACGGAAGTGCCTTCTACCAGGGAAACGTCGATTTCCCTAGTTCCCATTTTCTCGGCCAGTGGCCCGAACATTAGCATCTTCACCTTGATAGCACGATTGGGGTCGCCTTCACCTCCCATAATCAGTCCTGTGGAGTCGAACAAATCAAGCCACCTACCCAATTAATAGCCGCCTTGCTGTAAATGGTTTGTTTCAGATGATTAGGGCTGTGGTTTTTGACTGCGATGGGGTTTTGTCCGATAACGGATCATCTTGGCAATTGATTCACGAGTATTTCGGAACCGGGGAAAATGACGGAGGGAGGCATCAAGAGAAACTTGAGATGTTCTTGGATGGAAAAATCTCCGAGGAGGAGTTCGTTGCCCATGACATTCAACTTTGGAGGGGAGTTAGTCCGGAAATTCACAGGGATGACATCATGAGGTGCTATAGCGGTGTGGGGCTAATTGAAGGTGCGAGAGAAGTGGTTGAGAGCTTGCAGGCAAGGGGAGTCTTCGTCGCAATAGTTTCGTCTGGTGTTGATATGTTCGTAGGTGCAATAGCAAATATGCTGAAAGTGGATGATTGGGCTGCAAATGGATTCGAATGGGATGAAAATGGCTGGCTAGTGAAGGGCCTTCCGACTAGGGTTTTATCCCATGACAAGGGATTAATGGTCGGGAAGCTTGCAAGAATAAATGGTTTCGACTCCTCCGAAATCATCTCCGTAGGTGATTCTAGTTCCGATCTATCTATGATGATTGAGGGTTCTCAATTCGTTGGTTTTAATCCTAGGAGGACGAGGGCGAAGGTGGCATTCGAAGAGGCTGGCGTGCCAATAATTGCGGAAAAGGATTTGAGGCTGATTTGGCCCTATATTTTCCCTGGGGAGAATCTATCTGGCTAGATGAAGCTAATCGACTCAGTGGCGAAAGTATGGAGATTTACCACAGTTAGTATGCAGGGCTTCGGCTGAAAACCCAACATCCTCTGGAAGTCTGTCTGGTCTTGCCAAGTGGAACTGTGGACCATCAATGTCCCCTTGTGGTCACCAACGAAGTGGCCATGTACATGTCCGGTAACGAAAATGTCGGGAACAACAGGAATCACCAATCTATCCTCTGGTTCTGGGGAAAGTGGAGTCTTGCCACCCCATGATGGGGCAAGGTGGCGCCTCTCAAGCATGGCCCTCATCGCCATCTCTGGCTTGGAATAGGTTACCGAACGAAGAGTGGCTACGAAGTCATCAATGCTCTTGCCGTGGTATGACAAGACCCTGACGCCATGCAGGCTGAAGTCACATGGGTTTCCAACGAATGTTGTATTGGAATAGTCCTGCTGGATCTCCGGGTCTAGTGCTGGTTGGGGCTCTGCTGGTCGGACTGCATCGTGGTTTCCTGGCAGCATCACAACGTCTACCCAATCGGGGACTTCTTCCAGCATCCTTGCCAGTTCCCCGTATTGGTTGAAGAGGTCAGTAATTGTCAGATGCCTCTCCTGGCCTGGATAAATCCCCACACCATCGACGCCATCTCCGCTCAGAACAAAATATTTCACGGTCCTTGCCAAGGGGTCATTCTTGAACCAATGTATCATTTTCTCCCATTGGGGATCCAGGAAAGTCTTACTGCCAAAATGAATGTCGGACAAGAATGCTGCAGAAACAGCCGAATGCTCTCCCGCCTGAGATTTTGAGTGTTGAACCAGGGGGGGTTTGTGGATGTCATTAGCCCACATTATCGGGTCTCTCTCCCCGGAAGAGAAGGTTCCGCTGACAGCAACGATTTCATCGTTCATTAGGCCATCTAGTGATGGGTGCAAAGGAGAGGCATCTGAAGGTGGTTTGAGCATGCATGTGATTTGTGTGCTCTCGTCTTCCAGAACGAACTTCATCCAGCCAT
>CAYFGC010000014.1:0-21138 GCA_964342625.1 uncultured Candidatus Poseidoniales archaeon
TGTCCGAATGAACGCTGACCTGCCGAGGCCCCTTTCGACTGATGCTTTGTTCATTATTACAGCATCTTGCATGTTGTATCCATGGTGGCTTACTATTGCAACGACGAAGTTCTGACCCCCTGGTCTTTCATCGAATTTGGTAGATTTCATTGCTCTGGTGCCGACTATTGATCGCTGAGGATAGTGCATCACATGGGCACGAGTATCTGGCCTAAGTTTGAAATTTGCACTTGCGACTCCTAGGCTCTGCTTGACCATGGCTGTACCTCCGGTTACTCTTGGTGTAGAGTTGTGTTCCGGATATGGGACCAAAGAAGCGCAAACACCCATAATCAGTTGTGGATCTATCTCTACGTGTGTGTAAACTAGGACGGTGTGGTCCTTCTTCTCTTTCCTCTTCAATGCGTCCATGTTTTCTTGGTAATAGTTGAGGGGGACCTTGAATTTCTCAGTCTTGGTCTCGCCATTTGGCATTGTGACTTCTGCAGCAACTTTGGCATGGGTTATTCCGTGTTCGCCCAAATTAGTCCACTCCACATTGGCCGGGTTTATTGGACGCTTGTTCTTGGGGGAAATGGATGGGAGATCGAAAGGCCTCGGTGCAATTAACAGATCTTCTTCTTCCTCCGCATCGACCCATTCTACCACCCCTCCAGAAACGAGATCAGAGAATCTTATCTCTCCCGAATCTAGCGCTTCCAGGTGCATCTTGGTAATCTGCAGACTTCCATGGTCAATTATTAGAAGTGGACGTAGCATTCTACCTCGATCGGTGTTGATGAAAACATCGCGATTCTCAACATCGTGCCTAATACTGACTTCTGGCCTAATTCTACCCGATCTGCGTCGCCTTTTGAATTGGCTGACAAGTTTGTGAGGCCTCTTATGGAGTCCGAAGATGTCCCCGTTTACGTGTATCCTAGAGCCGTCGGCCCATCCTTCAGGGTTATCGTCAACTCCAGCCTCTTTCAACAGTGCCTTAACGTCCTCTTCTGGGACTTCCTCGGAGACGTCAATCATCTGAGCGGCGTTCTTAACGAGGCCACAATTTTGACCTTCGGGGGTCTCGTTGGGACATAGCCTCCCCCATTGTGTTGGATGCAAGTCTCTTGCTTCGAAATGGGGTTGGCTTCGTACAAGTGGGCTCGTGACCCTTCTCATGTGAGAAAGTGCGGACAAATATGTTGTCCTGTCAAGGAGTTGGCTTACTCCAGACCTCCCCCCGACCCAGTTACCTGTAGCAAGAGCGTGCATAATCTTGGTCGTGAGGACATCGGGACGAAGGCACGAAGAAATTCGCAGTTCCCTCTTCCTGTTGTGATGCCTCTCCAGCTGGTACTTCAGATCCCGGGCGAGTTGCTGAAGGCTCACTCTGAACAGGTCCTCAACAAGGTCACCAGCAAGTCGTACGCGCTTGTTTGCATAGTGGTCCTTATCGTTGGGGTCCTTGTCCATTATTGCCATCTCTAGAACCTGTCTAGCTATGCGCCCTAGGAAAATTGCTTTCTTCTCCCTATTTTCGAAGTTTGAACCCAAGTGTGGCAGCAGCTCATTGTCGAGGAGGTTCTGAATTCTCGACTCCCTATATTCTTTCTGCTGCCCCGCAGCAAACTTCTTCTCCAGCCAAGAAAGTGCTTCTTCTGATGTGTCAACAGCGTACTCGTCGTTATCCCTTAGATCGTTGAGATTGGCTACTGTGTACTTCATAGCCTCAGGGGGTCCTGCGATAGAGGCGAAGATGTCCATATCCTTCGCTATTCCAAGTGCTCTCATTAGAAGCACTAGGGGGATGGGAGTAGTGCCGGCACTAGGTATCTTTACCATAAGCATCCCATCTCTCCTCTTTTCGACGTTTAGTGGCTTTCTAACGCCATCTTTCTGAGAGAATATTTTAGCGACTTGCGTCTCGTGGGCATACTTCTTGTTCTTCTCTACTGTTACCCTGTTTGGAGCTAGGTCCTCCATGGAGATTAGGACTCTCTCCGTTCCGTTGATTATGAAATAACCACCGGGATCTAGGGGGTCTTCTCCGAACTTACGCAGAATTTGAGTGTATCTCTCCGAGTCCTCTGCAGAAGTTTCAGGAGAAAGACGGCGATTCTCATCGGCGTGGTTTGGGTTGAGGTTGCACCTTGCAGATCTTACCATAATTGGAAGGTTGCCGATGTGGACGCTGGTTTCCTCCTGGAATCCCATCTCTGAACCAGGAGAGGGGGGCAAGTCATCGCGGAAGATCTTGAAGTCAAGATAGACGGGTGAGAAGTAAGTTAGCTTCCTAAGTCTACATTCCATTGGAGTTGCATGGTGTTCTGCCCCATTGGCCTCCTTGATTGTAGGTCTGCCTAGTCTGAGATTCTTCAGCCGAACTATGATTTCTTTATCTAGGAGGTCGAGCTTGACTAGTCCCCCCTCGTCATCTTCGACCGGTTCATCACTACCGATTCTGATATTTCGTACGATCCTCTCCATCCTGCTCTCTTTGCCATCTCCGATTGGGATGCAGTCGTTGTACGAGGCAAGTTGGTGGTTGACTAGGCTTCTATGTTTGAAATAGCTTTCAACAATCTCTCTCACTTTTATTCCTCCTTAAGCACTTTCCACGATAAGCCGGAATGCAACTGATTGTCCTGCTGATCTGCTGTACCGGATGACCTTGACCACCCTGTTAGCTAGCCATCCCGCTGGAAGCTCATCGTTTTCTGATTCTTCAATCTCCTTGATTACCTGAATTGCTGGATCTGTGATTAGTATCTTCGGCAGAAGCTCCTTTGCGAGGCGGTCCTTTCCGAAGGCATCATCGGTCCTTAGCCCCCAGGGCTCCAGAACCTCTGCTTCATTCTCGATTGGGACAAGTTCATGATGTGGGACAAGCACGTGGTTTAGTACGTTAAATCTGTAATCTCCAGTAGGGATATCTTCATCGAGAAGTGCCTTCCTAGAGATTGTAATTCTGTTACTCTTGCTTCTCTTTCGAGAGCCAACATGCTCACTTATTACAGTCATGATATGCTCTAATTCCGAGACGCCGTCCTCCAAGCCAACTTTCTTTGCTACCTGCTCCCTTGACATCCTCTTTATCGTATCCAGGTTTGCATCATCTGCGAGCTTGTGGGCATGATCCTCAGGAATGCCCAGCTCTATCAATCTCTTTTTCGTTGAGCTCTTTACTGCCACGCTTCTTCCCCCGCCCAAAAAGCGAGGGCCTGAGAGGCTGTCAGGTGGGCCTGAGGGGATTCGAACCCCCGGCCACCGGGTTAAAAGCCCGGCGCTCTACCTGACTAAGCTACAGGCCCATGGCTGATGCTGGGCTATCCTCCGACCCTAGGGGTGTTCAAAAGGCTTGCGCACAGCAACGCTCTCACCAAATCCGCGAGAGGTACCGGACGAAGCCGGTACTGCCTATCCTTCGCTGGATGAAGACATAAATGTTGTTGATTTGCAGGCGTAATCCGGGCGCAACAATTTTGTCTCGGAGAGGAGTGATAATTATGATGGAAGTTAAGAGATTCAACATTGACGGTGTTGGCGAGTGGGAGATATCGATCGCTGATACCGTTTATCCCCCCAGAGAGGATACGATGATGCTTTGTCGTGCTGTTTCGAAGCTGTCTAAAGGGACTGGTTCCAATGCCATTGAGATAGGTTGCGGGTCTGGTTTAGTTTCCATGGTACTCAAAACCATGGGTTGGGAAGTAATTGCATACGACGTTAATCCGTATGCTGTAGCATGCACTAGAGGCAACATGGAGGCCAATGGGCTATCTGGAACGGTCGAAATTATCGAAGCAGAGTTTGGGAAGGATTTCCCAATTCCTGAAGACACGGATTTGATCGTTTGGAATCTTCCATATCTAGACGAGGATGTAAACAATCCAGCTATCCTGGAGAAGATCGAGGAGGCGGCTATGAATGACATCAAAGACGGTGGTTGGGGAGGGGCTCTACTGGATAACTTGCAGGAAGCTAACCCGGCATTGTCTGAAAATGTGATGGTGATCTTGGTTATGAGGACTGAGCCAGATGGGAATAGCAAAGTTCTGGACTGGGAGCAAAGGGGATGGTCATGGCGCTCACTGAGTATGGAAAGATACGGTTCCGAGAAGGTGGAAACCATCGTTTTCTGGCGTACGGGCTCGGGTACGAAGGCAACAATCGTGGATTCATGCCAATCGACAATGGATGAGGCAAAGAATCTCCCTCCAAATGGCTGGCATAGGGTCCTCTCAAAGATTCAGACCAATGGAAGGGGAAGGAGGGGTTCCGAATGGATTTCCGACGAAGGCGGGTTGTTTGCAACGTGGAGTCTAGATGCTGAATTACTGGATAAGATTTCAGCAGGCCTTATTCAGACGAGTATCGGTGCTGTTGTTTCGAAAGTATTGGATGCAAATATGAAATGGCCAAATGACATTGTCGATGAAAACGGAGTAAAGATTGGCGGGGTCCTTGTGGAGTCTTCCAACAATGAAAACATCAGAGTCGGTGTCGGTGCAAACAGGAATGGTTTTGTGGATGGTGACGTTTCAGGCGAAGGGTGGATAGAGACTCTAGGAGATGTTGATTCCTCGGAAGTTTTCCTAAATATAGACCGAGAGATATCCTCAATCTTCGAGGCAAAGAAAATGATTGCATCTCCTGGGGTAGATTTTCTCTCTCAATTCTCATGGAAGTCTCTTTCTAAGTTGCTTTCAAGAGGGTCTCTAGCACAACAGGATGGGTTATTGTATAGGCCCATTGGTCTGAAAGAATCAGGAGAGTTGGAGTTGGTCGGGATTGGTGAAAAGACTGTTTTCCGGGACTTAGGAGGTGTCGAATGGATCATCCCTCAGAGTTGATTCTAGGCGTTTCCTGACCAACCTTATCTTCCCAGAACTGGTTATAGTAACCATGTCCTTTGAGCCGTTAATTTGGGCTATGGTTTGTTTGAAATCTTCTAGTGGTGTTTTGAGGATTGCCAGGGTATTGTCTCCATCCTCCTTAATATCGAACAATCTCCATTCAGAACCCTCCAGATTGGTTTTCATTAAGTTCTCCAATTCCCCTCTAGACAGAGAATTTTCAATCCGAAAACCGATCCATCGATGTTTTCCCCTTGCGGCCTTTTTCGGCTTCGGCATGCTGCCCCGAAGGGGTTTACCTTAACCAATGGTGGGTTTACGGATGGTTATGGGCGTGGCTGGAGTCGATGACGCTGCTGAATCCAATAATTTGCTCGGAGTTTTCTTGAGCCCATCCACTTTGCCCCACTTGCTTTCGTTGGGAGTGCTTTCTGGTTTCCTATTCTTTGCAATGAAAGTGGACTTATTTGGTTCCGAAACACAGGGGGGAGTCGTTTTTCTTTCACTATCTGTGTCGTACTTCTTTGCTGCAATGATATCACCAAGCAGAATTGGCGGATGGATTTTCAAAGTCCAACATGACGAGAATGGTGTTCTAAGTGGGGGATACTTGTTTGGGGGTTTTTCCCGATTGCTGCCTATTTTTGCAGTTGCGGGGACAATATGGCTAATCTCAAACTTTGCATTGGGCGACGAACAATTGGGCAAAGCAAGGATTTTGCTAGCGTTATTATTTATCGCAATGTCTGTTTTCCAGGGTTTTTCGTTAGCCTATGGGTGGGTCGTTTATGGGAGAAAAGTTCAGCGGACCCCTAGAAAGAGTAGGGTTGGTCGGACATTTACATTCTTTAGGTCAATAGTCGCTGTTGCTGTTTTCTCCCCTCTTGTCTGGTGGTTTGGATTCGGTGCAGAGAATCCCAGAAACGCCGAATTTACAGAGAAGATTTACTGGATTATATTCCTCTTGATGATTGGTTTATTGGGGTTCTTATTGGACCGATACACCAAGAGTGTTAGAGAAAAGGAATATGTTGACGGAGTTGCCCTAGACAGGGTTCTTTTCTTCATTTTCATCACATCTTGTTGGCACATCATGGGCGCATGGAGAAGGAGCCCGATTGCTACTGAGCAGAGTTCAGGAGGAATGCTTGTAGAAGAAGCGGTGCTAATGTCGATCTCAATCATTCTTGGTGTATGGTCGATGGCAAAAAGAGGAAAGAAGAGAGGTTTGAAGATATTTCAAGGCCAATCGGCTGTATTCTGGGGGATTGGTTTCGGGTTCATCTATGCAGGTAGCATATCATCACTAACAGCCCTTTCTGAAGGCGGTCTTCTGACGACAACCGCAATTGGGCATGCAATCACTGCACTGGTGATGATTGGGATTTTGCCAATGTGCATTTCTTGGGTTGGAAAACCCGGAATTATGCAAGGGGAAAATCACCTCCAAGAGGAAGAAATTGATGAGTCCAGACAATTACTAGAAGTGGAGAGATTAACTCAAGCGCCAAGAAGTATGGATGATGAGGTAGTAGAATTATTGGACTAGAGGCCGCTAACTACGGCAACGAGTCGAAGCCTTCCTGCCATATCCTCACTGGCTCTTGCCCCAAGAATAACCTGGCAATCATTGTCCAGGTTTGAGACGAATGCTTCCGAGACCCTATTGAGGTGTCCCAGAGTCATGTCGGGCCCTCCCTCGACCTGAATTAGGCAGCCCTTGGCACCGTCGATCGAAATCTCAGACAGAGGGGAGTTTCTTGCCATTCTGACAACCCCGTCAGGGTCTTCGGTGGTTCCGTTCCCTACGATAAGAGTCGCGTTTCCTGGTCTTCCAACAACTGTTCGCAGATCCATCAGATCCAGGTTAATCTTGCCAACTCTTGCTAGAGTTGTGACGAGTCCCTCAATCAACTCGCCGATCCATTCTGAGCCAAGCTTCCAATCAGAGTCCCGATGCCTGGCCTGCCAGGCAAGTCTCTCCAGGCTAACTCGGATGCATAAGTCAGAATTCCGCTCAATTGGCGGTAGTGCTTTCTCCGCTATTGCACATCTTAGTGGCTGCTCTGCAAATGGGATTCCTACGATGCTGATCACCAAGCTCCCAGACTCCCTAGATTTAGCAGCAATCTCTGCGGTTGCGCCAGAACCAGTTCCACCCCCTAATGCCGTTAGAAGAACGACTAATTCTGACTTCTCCAATAATTCAGAGATGTTTGTTATTCCCTCATTGAGTCGATGAGCGGCCAGGTTTGGGAGTGCAGCTGCACCTCTCCCAGATCCGCTAGCGTCCAAGTGCAAGCAGTGGGCTTCATGGTGGGGTGTGAATGAGGACTCGTCGGCATCAACCATTAGAAGGTCTGCAAGCTGTTGACATTTGTCATGGGCCCCTCCGGACCACTGGCAACCTATTCCTCCGACTCCAACAATCAGAATCGAGCCGCGTTCCATGAGGGCCCGCATGCGACTGACTAGATTATTATGTTCTAGTCATAGGAGAGATAACGCCTGTATCTCCTCCTTTCGTCTCTTGCCCAGGCGTTATCCGGCTCGAGAACCAAGACTCTGTCGTAATACTGAATTGATGATTCGAAATCCGAGAGATATCGTCCGTAAAGATGACCGAGAATATTCAAAACGGGAATACAATTCTCATCCGCTTCCAGTAACTCCAAGAGAATGTTCTCAGATTCGTTAATCTCCATAGATTCCATCTTGTCCTCTGCCTGTTCCAATTTTTCTATTTGGTCGGGGCTGAGGTCGTAGATGTTCTTCCATCGCGGGGCTCCCATGCCACTCGTCAAGAACACGGGTGTTTGGTTCTTTTCTCGTGGCTATTTTGTCCGGCCCCGTAGGGGCCGTGGTGGAACGTTAATATTCCCCTTTTTTTTCGAACGTAGTATTAGCAGATGCTAGGTGAACAAAAGATGGCTTCTAGGCAAAAAACACTAGCCCTTATTCTGGTCGTAGTTTTTGTTGCTGGTTCTGGGGAGGCGTTGCACACAGGAGTGGGCGGTAACGCAAATGGGCAGGGTGATGTGGCACTTGCTGGGTGCACGTGCCATGCCGAAGAGCCGGACAACTCCGTTACCGTAATTCTTGATGGTGTGCCTTTCCACTATTCCCCCGAAACCACATATGAGATGAAATTACAACTAATCGGAGGACCTGAGGCCGATCTGGAATCATACACTGGGGGTTTCACAATGAGAGTTAGCATAGGTTCACTTGAGCCATCAGAAGGTTTCGAGAACCTGGTCCAGAACTGGGAAGAGGACCCAGCAACTCTAACACATACAGATGCCGGTTCAAGGACCACAGACAGATCATGGATGTTTAGGTGGGTTAGTCCGGAAGAGGGTTCAGGTACTGTTGACTTCATGATTGCAGGCAATTCTGTTAATGGAGACATGGCGCCTTCCAGCCTAGATAGGTGGAATCGCCTGACGACTAGCTTTGACGAGGGTGATGACAACGGAAGAACGAGGACTGTCTTCTCTGGCAATGGAGACATCACCCCCCCTGCTCCTGTGGAGGACCACAAGGACCTCCACCACATGGGGGCAAAGCTCTTGGCTCACTGGCTAGGACTTCTTGGATTCGGTGCTGTGATGCTTGTCATCCTATTCTGTGGACTTTTCCTAAGATATGGCTTCTCCAGGCATTACGAGGGAAGGAGCAATCTCCTGCGGCTAAGGATAAAGCATCTAAGGAGGGGCGATCAACTATGAAAGACGACATTGTAATGAGGCTGCTTCGGCAAGTTAAATCTGGCGAAGTTAGCGTCGAGGATGCCAGGGTTGCTCTTGAAGAAGCCACGCTGACAGAAGAGGCATTCGCTGCAGCCGTTGATCACGGAGTCTTCACGGAGGTCAAGCCCGGCACTATTATTCGTGCCAGTCTGGCCCCATCGGGAGACTCGTGGCTAATCATCCTAGTAGGCCTCTGGGGTATTCTGTGGACGCTATATTGGGCTGGGGCTCTGGCTTATGGTTTATTCAATCACTGGGACCAGCAGTTGCTTTCATTCAATCTGGCAATGACGCTACTTACTCTAATTATCATGGGCATAGTGTACCTGAAGTACGTACTACCCGATGTGGTTATTGTAAAACATAGAAGGAACAAGTACATCACTAGTCATGACACTAATTCATGGAAGAAATATGAGGTCTGATTATGGCGAGGAAATTCAAATTGCGTCCGATTGACTCGCAAAGTGAGAGTTCATATGAGAAGAGTGGCGTCATTGATAGAAGGGAATTCATGAGGCTGTCGTTCAATACGGCCGCTGGGCTAATCACGACAGCATCATTGGGAAGTGTGGGTTTTGCCTCATTCCTAATGGGGCAAGCTGGAGGGGGGTCTGCTGACTCATCGATAAAATTCTACGTTCCTAAGGGATCGGACGTTTGGTACGGCAATATGGACAAACAGCCCATGACCATGCAAGCGTTCATTGACGAATCGGCTAATTCAACAACTGGGATGGTAGGTGCTGCCGGACTTTGGTCTGGATTGCCGATCATCGCAACCTACGTCCCCCACGAAGAGAACAAGAACAAGCCACTGGATGCCGATACCCCAAGATTCCAATTTATGGATGGGTACACATCCGGAGGGGCTTATGTCGGTTCGGGTTACGAGATAGAGGAAAAGGAAGAGTATGCTTCACTGAATATCCATGATAACATGATCATAGTTTTTGCAAGGTGCCCTCATCTCTGTTGCATCCCGGGTTGGCAACTTGTAAACAATGACTTCACGGCCGACAGTTGGTTGCCGGGAGGGACTGATACAAGTGGGAACAAATCTTTCTGTATTTGCCACTCTAGCAGGTACGACCACACTGTAATAGAAAAGAACACAGCAAGAAATCGGTCAAATGGTCAAGAGTTCGATTTCATAGGAGTAAAAAAGACTGGTGGGCCCGCTCCGTATGGCATGCCGTTAATCCCATTCACGGTGAACGGGGGGACGATCGAGGCACTTCCAGACTTCATGGACTGGTACACATTCTGCGGTTAGGTGAAAAAAATGATTCAATTCTGGTTCTTGTGGATTTTCATCGCGGTCGTTGTTGTTATAGTGGCATTCACGCTAAGGAGGGAGCGTGACGACATGCCGCGCAAAGACATACTCAGAGCGGTTGAGACAAATGCTGGAAGCATGGGACTCGCAGAGAAGTTGTTTCTCTGGGCCTTCTCCTGGTTGGACACCAGATTCAGGATTCAAGACTATTGGGGAATGAGCAGGGACTCTTACTACAGCATGCACAGGCAGATGCCACTGACTCACGCTGAGAAGTACAAACTCAGGATTATCTGGTACTGGTACCCCCTATACTGCTTGGGGGGAATATCCTTCATTGCTTTCATAATCCTAGTTATCACAGGAACAATCCTAGGATTCTACTACGTCCCAGGAGGGGACCTGAATTCTGATCCAACACCTGCCTATGCATCAATGGAATTCATCATGTTGGAGTTGCCCTTCGGATACATCATCAGATCGATACACCACTGGGGGACTCACTTCTTCGTTGCTGCGGTCTTCCTCCATATGTGCAGAGTCTACTTCACAGGGGCTTACAGAAACCCCAGAGAACTCAACTGGTTAATCGGAGTCGCTTTGATGTTCTTCTCCATTTTCTTCGGTTATTCTGGTTATCTCCTCCCCTGGGACAGTCTTGCTTTCGGTGCGGCTACGATAGGAATTAACATGGCGATGGCGACCCCTCTTGTTGGGGAATGGGTCGCAAATGCTATGTTCGGTGGCACCACTTTGACCGGGCAGACTGTTGTCCGAATGTATTTCTTGCATGTTTTCGTGCTACCGCTCATTGTTACGGTACTAATTCTGGCACATCTTTTCATCGTCTGGGTTCAGGGAATCGCGGAGCCGCACTGAGGTATATTGAATGGGGATTATGGAAAGATTTGGAAGGATTGCTGATACCTACATCAGTGAGAAGGAGCAGTTGCTTGGGGCGGAGGAAGAGCGGAAGAGGGTGCACGCAGGTCATGCATTCTGGCCGACAGAGGTCCTAAGGGACACAATTATCTTCGCAGCGATAGTAATGGTGATCGCATTCTATTCTTGGATAATTCCACCTCCTCTGCACAACGCAGCGGACCCATACGCACAAGCCGGATTCGTCTTTCCGGATTGGTATGTTTTATTCTCCTACGGCTATCTTAGGTGGGGGGAATACCTGCCTCAATTCGACATACCAGCTGGACCGATAGGTGAGTTCTTCGGCCAGCCTATTGTCTCTTGGAATGCTGGCGTCTGGGGAGCCATGATCACGGGACTGCCGGTTGGAATCCTGGCCCTTCCCCCATTCATCATCGGCAAGAGAGAGAAGAGGGGGGTTGAGGACCCATGGTTTGCGACGGCTGGGGCGATATATCTCGCTCATGTATGGTTCATCTCTGTATTCTCAATCAACATCTTCCTAGAGATGTATGCTCAAAATCGGACCGACTATTGTTGGTCTAGCGCTCACGGGGGATTCAATTGCGGCACACAGGCCCCCTGGACTGCCGAGGTATTCAATGCGATACCGTGGATACTAACAGGAGTATTCATCTTCACAGTGCTTTACTTCTCAGTGCGGAAATTCCTGATTGGCCCTATGGGTTCCAGGCTGACCCCGATTCTGGGGAGACAGGTTGCAGTGGGGTCTCTGGTTGCGACAGTGCTTCTGTGCACAGTGACATGGCCCGTATACGAAAACGGGTTCTGGCACCAGCGAGGTTTGGGGACCATGGGATTCTGGGAATACCAGTACGATGCGAAGATTTCAGAATTGGATGGAATAAGGGGTCAGCCCGGAGATACACTGATCCATACCGAAAAGGGACCAGTCTGGGAGGAATGGGAGGATGATTGTCTCCCATACGAGCAGACCAGTTCACTAGCCATCTGGGACTCAATGGAAGAGGGTTCAGAACATGCAGATTGGTGCGTAATACCTGCGATACATTGGGTAAACTGGGGTGTTTACCAACCGACAAGAGACAAGATTCTGGACTTCAGCGGAGCCAATGGTCATGCGGATACGCAAACATCAAGGAATATTGGTGCAAACGAGATTATCTACCAGGGTCTCCAAGACGGCTCACCAGTAGAAATCTCCGAGTCGATACAATTCGAAGTAGAAAACTTGGGCGTATCGAGCGTCCCTACAGACATAGGATGCAACTTCAGGACCACGGTGCGCGCGGCTGGAGTGCACTCACAGAGCCTTGTCCTTTCGGATGAAGCGGGAGAAACTCTATGGATGAATGAGGGTTCTTCATGTGATTCGGGGACGATTTACCTAGAATCCGGGGTTTTGTACACGGTGACTTTCACAACATTATCTGAAGGGGTCAACGAAAGTGTCACCATGATCTCAGATTTCTCTGCGGTGGCGTACCAACCGCTTCTCCTCGCCGAAGACGGGACTGCAGTAATCCGGTCCGAAGTAAGCCTCAGTGACGAGGAACTAGCCACCATGTCTCTAAAAAATCCAACTTACGAGAAGAATCCGAAGAGTCTGGATGCGAAGCTAATCTACTCCATGTTCATCCCTTGCCTAGGAGTGGGTGCACTAGTTTTCGTGATGCTCAGGAGTATGGCCCGTGGCTACGAGTGGGAGATGAACAAATGCTACGGATGCGACCTATGTGACGATGCGTGTCCGGTCAGACTGTTCAACGCAGGTGACAAATTGAACATCATCTACAATACTTGGAACAACGAAGACGACGGGGTGCCTCTTTACTCCTGCTTGACCTGCACTGCCTGCACAAATGCCTGCCCACAGCTTGTTGACTACGACTCATATATCGACATCCGCAGGAACCTCGTAGTTGGTGGCCCTCCGGCAACCGAGATCCCTCACACGGTCCTACAGGCTGTACTTGCCGCGGAGGCAGAAGAGGATGCTGATGACTCATTCATACCAGTGGAAGACTATCCCCTTGACTCCAGCGTAGGGTATTACCCTGGATGTGTGGACTACATCGACCAGGAGATGGTATTCAGCCATGTGAACAAGGGAAGCATGGACTTGGGGGATGCGACAACTTCAGCATTCACAATCTTCGAAGAGATGGGCGAGGAAGTAACATACCTTGGCAGGGACTTCCTGAAGTGCTGCGGGCACGACCAGAAGTGGCAAGGGATGACTGAGGTCTTCGAGAAGCTAAAGACGTACAATCAAAAGAAGTTGGGGGAGAGCGGGATTGAGACACTAGTCACATCTTGCGCAGAGTGCTTCAGGACATTCGCCCTTGACTACGAACTAGACGACATGAAGGTCATGCACACGACTGAGTTCCTAATAGAGAATGGCTTCGACATGGAACTGAAGTCCAGTGACGAGGTTACCGTCACCTATCACGACCCATGTCGGCTAGGAAGGCAGATGAACATCTACGACGAGCCACGAGACCTCGTTGGCTCAGTCGAAGGAGTGAACCTAGTGGAGATGGAGCACACGGGCGAGGATGCCCTTTGCTGCGGAGTCTCCAGCATGATGTCATGCAACGAGAACAGCCGGGCCCTGAGGGTCCAGAGATTCGACGAGGTGAGAGAGACTGGTGCAGAAATTATGCTGACCTCGTGCCCGAAGTGCGTGGCTCACTTCGAATGCCTGAAGTTCGAGGGCGACCCTCGTCACGACTTCGAGATACTAGATGTGGTCAGCTTCCTTGCAAGGCAGATTGAAGAGTCCAAGGCTAGGTAGGATATCATGACCAAGGTTAGTGACGTCCTGAAGAGGAGGGTTGCGGAACAGTCTAGAATCAGAGTACAACTAAACTCGGTTAGAGCCGAAGAGGAGGCTTTACTCAAGGGCGGAGAGGATACCGTAGCTTGGGTAAAGGAAGAGCTATGCATCGGATGCGACCAGTGCACAATAGTATGCGAAGACGACGCAATAGAGCTCTACGACACTCCCCTTGCAAGCCCTATCATGAAAGTGGACGTAAACAGGAAGGCAAAGATCCTGAGGGATCCCTGCACTGGATGCAAGATTTGTGTCCTAGCATGTCCGACAGATGCAATCATCATGATCGACAGGTGAAGTAAGATGGGAGACGAGGACCCAGTAAGATTTGGCGCTGAGTTCGGCCCCCACAGGACCAAGAGGGCAAGTGGTGTTTCCCTTTCCACGTTCAAGACTCTGGTGTGGGTCTCTAACCTAGGTGGGCTAATCCTATTCGCTATTGGTATGGAGTTGATGATCAGGGGTTCTTTCTGGTTCGGCATAGCATGCATAGTGTTCGGAGTGGCAATAGCCCTATTCCCATCAAACTACGAGATTGTTGGAATGGAAGATCTGGTGGGAGAGGATGACGGAAGAAGTAACTCCTGATTTCCAAGGAACGCCTTTCCAAATGAGGGTGTGGGAAGAGATAAGGAAGATTCCACCCGGGGAAACCAGATCTTACAAGGACATAGCAGAGGCAATTGGAAATCCTAGTTGTTACAGAGCAGTTGCTAATGCCTGCGGCTCAAACCCCATTCCAATTTCAGTACCTTGCCACAGAGTAATCCGTTCAGACGGCGTATTAGGAGGATACAGTGGCCCTGGGGGGTCTTCTGGAAAGGAAGTTCTCCTAGCTGTAGAGAAGAGGGTCAAGAATTCTAGAAGTACTTGAAGAAAATTGCGAAGGAAGCCAACGAGGCAAGGGCCCAGATGAACATGTATGTGCTCTGGCCCAATGGTGATTCCCACATCTCTGAAGATGGGTTTGTCTCGTTTTCCCCCATATCCACGCCCATGGGGCATGAAATTAGGATGTAAACATGACGGGAGTGGCATCACAAGAACGGCAGAAGTAGCACTAGTCCGAATAGGGGGAATAAGACCATAGTGGCATTATCGTCAATCGCCCTGGTTGGAGGAAGTTCTCCCAGAACTGTTAGGGGGGCTAGCAATAATGCAGCAATCAACTCTGTTCCAATCCAGAAATGGCAGCCGACCCAAACCGAGTAGGAAACTGCCAATCCGGCAATGATTGCGGTACGGAGATTCTTCTGTGTCCTCTTGACCTCACCCATTACCGGGTCAACAAGAGTCATTCCCAGTATTATTGGAGCCCCATACTTGCCGGCTTCCATACTGCCATTTTCACCCTCGGGGGCAATCAGGATTGCTAGGGCTACGGCGAGTGCGCCCCAAGCTAGAGCTGATATCTGATTGGATTCATACTCCCTCTGCCCGACAATAACTATTCCAGACCTCAATCGAACAGCCTCGATTATGAGTATTAGTATGCAAATCGCGCTGACGAATTCTCTCGCTTGAAGGGAGAAATATGACGAAATTGCCTCTCCATGCACGTAGTATAGATATGGGATGGAAGCCATCGACACATGGGTTAGGCGTCTGAAAGCATGCCCTCCAAATCCGCCAATTGAATGCCCGACATGATCGACAAAATGGTCTGTTGACTGGTCATTCATGCGATTTCCCGCCGTTGTGAGTAGGTTTTCTCAGCGTTTCAATCGCCTCATTGATAGTTATTGAACTGTCACATAATTTTCCGATTACCTCATCAATTTCTGGATGAGAGAGCAAAACCGAGTCCCATTCGGAAATGAGCATTTCCCTCATAATAATCTCATTTCTACCGCTTTGGGGCTTACAAGACTCGATGGTAGAGGCCAAATTCTCAATCCCTGACCCTTCTAGAGCGGAGACGAGTAGGACCTCGCGGGAATCATCGTCTGATAGATCAAGTGAAGTTCGGATACTCTGGGCTGCCAAAGACGCGCCGGGCAGGTCAGATTTGTTCACTGCTATTACATCGGCCAGTTCCAGGATTCCTGCCTTTTCTGCTTGGATGATATCCCCTCTATCTGGGCCGTCGACAAGCAGGAGTCGGTCGGCTAGCGCGGCGATTCGAAACTCAGATTGACCAGTGCCAACGGTTTCGACTATGATTCGTGTCCAACCGCAAAGTGATAATGCATGACACATGGGCCAAATTCTTGGAGAAATTCCTCCCGGGCTATTTCCAGAGGCTATTGAACGGACGAACACTGCCTCTCCCATGTCACTATCTTCCATCCTAATTCTGTCGGCGAGAAATGAGCCCCCGGATATTGGGGATGTTGGGTCTAGGGCGAGAACTGCCACACTCTCTCCCAAATCGACCCAATGCTTCGCCAACTTGCCAATTAGAGTTGATTTTCCTGAACCGGGTGGGCCGGTCACCCCCAGGGTCCAGATTGACTCAGAATGGAAGTTTGGAGTTTTCTCGGACTCTGCTATCTCGGTAATGAGTCTAGACAAGCTTCGACGATCGCCCGACTGTGCTAGTTCTAGGAGTTGGACAATATTGCTCAATTCCAGTTCCACCCCAAATCGTCTCCGACTCCGATTGGATCATTCTTTTGTTTCCTTTCCTTGGCTTCGCCCAAGAATCCCAGAACGTCTGAAGTGGGAGTTCCGGGTCCGAAAACGGCCCTTACGCCTGATTTGTAGAGCATTTCTAGATCACGATCGGGTATTATTCCTCCTGCGAAAACTATGACATCGCCAAGGCCCCCTTCCCTAAGTCCATCACATATCTTTGGAATTAGGGAGTCATGGGCTCCAGAAAGAGTAGATAGCCCGAGAACTTCGGCATCCTCGTCGTTTACTATCCTTACAATTTCAGAAGGTGTTTTTCTGAGTCCAGTGTAGATGACATCATGTCCACCATCTCTCAGCGCTCTAGCGATTACCTTGGCACCCCTATCATGGCCATCTAGACCTGGTTTAGCAATAACAACCCGCATGTTTCAACCGGTTGCAAATGGCGATATGCCTTCAAGCAACCGGAAGATGGAGTCCCTTGCCCCTTAGGAATGCTCATGGGCGGCCTGTTACCACCAAACCCTATGAGTGGTAACTCCGACAAGATTGACGACCTTAGGCGTAGGAAGTCTAAGTCTCAATCTGGAGGGGGGCAAAAAAGAATCTCGGCTCAGCACGCCAAGGGAAAGATGACCGCTAGGGAAAGAATAGAGCAAATGCTTGATGCGGACTCATTTACAGAAGTTGATGCTTTGGTAGAGCACCGATGTAGAGATTTTGACATGGATAGGAATGTGATTCCAGGGGATGGTGTGGTTTGTGGCCATGGTACGATTGATGGCAGGCTAGTCTACTGTTTTGCACAGGATTTTACAGTTTACGGCGGATCACTCGGAGAAATGCACGGGCTGAAGATTTGTAAGATTCTAGACATGGCAGTAAAGACGGGTGCTCCGGTAATTGGGTTGAACGATAGCGGCGGTGCAAGGATACAGGAAGGGGTTGCTAGTCTCGGCTCCTATGCGGAGATTTTCTTTAGAAATGTAAGATCTAGCGGAGTGATTCCTCAAATCTCCGTTATTATGGGGCCGTGCGCAGGAGGTGCAGTTTACTCCCCTGCAATTACGGACTTCGTAATTATGGTCGAAGATACATCGCACATGTTCATCACTGGACCAGAGGTAATCAAGACGGTGACTAATGAGGAAGTAGGTTTCGAAGAGCTTGGTGGGGCCTCCACTCATGCAACAAAGTCAGGCGTTACTCATTTCACAGCAGAGGACGACAACAGTGCATTGGAGATTGTCAGAGAATTGGTTGGACTTATCCCTTCAAACAATCTACAAAAGGCACCATCCTCAGAAAGCAACGATTCCCTAGATAGGAAATGTGAATTGCTAGATTCACTGGTTCCGGAGGATCCAGGAATACCATATGATATGTTGGAGGTAATCGAAGAGGTTCTTGACTCTGGTAGCTTCTTGGAGATTCAAGATGGTTTTGCTCGAAATATTATCATCGGACTCGGCAGACTCGGTGGTCAGTCGATTGGCATTGTTGCTAATCAACCAATGCACTTAGCTGGGTGTCTGGATATTGACGCATCTGTGAAAGCAGCGAGATTTGTGCGATTCTGTGATGCCTTCAACATCCCATTGCTTACATTTGTAGATGTTCCTGGTTTTCTCCCGGGAGCCAGTCAGGAATGGGGTGGCATCATCAGGCATGGTGCCAAGCTCCTCTACGCATTTGCTGAGGCTACGGTTCCAAAACTCACAGTCATTACGAGGAAGGCGTACGGTGGTGCATATGACGTAATGTCTTCCAAGCATATCAGAGGGGATTACAACATTGCTTGGCCTTCTGCAGAGCTTGCAGTAATGGGTGCAGAGGGTGCAGTGCAAATTATCCACAGACGTAGGATCGCAAATTCAAGAAACCCCGAGCAAGAGAGGGAGAGACTGGTTGATGACTATGAGGAGACGTTTGCAAATCCATACAAGGCAGCCGCACTAGGTTACATTGACGATGTAGTCATGCCTTCAGAGACTAGATCAGTGCTTGTGAAGGCATTGGGTGCAATCCTTGAGAAGGAGGAGCCCCGACCTGAGAAGAAACATGGAAATATTCCGTTGTGAGAAATATGGTCAAAGAACAAAGAGACAGGAGGATTATTGCGGCCGTAATCTCGTTGGTAATGTTGGAAAATGAATCTGGCGAATCAATAAAGCCATCTCTGGGAAGAAGCGGGGGCAGTTCATGGTCTATATCCCACAGAAGGATGGCCATAGGAAAGACTTCCTTGCTGAAATCAAGAACGAGAAGGAGTACAAAGAGGTGAGAATATGCCTGAGAAGAGGAAGGTCACCGTTGACGGGGAAGAGTTCGAAGTAGAAATTAGGCCTGGGGACGGGAACTGGGAGGTTTGTATCGAAGGGAGAACCTACGCTGTTGAGGTCGAAGGCATAGAGAGGCGGGCGCAAAGGAAGAGGCGGGCGGCGAAGAGTAGCGGGGCATCTGGTTCTGGAATTATTTCTTCTGCTATTCCGGGCAAGGTAGTAGCAATTATGGCTGTCGAAGGGGATGATGTTGAGGAAGGTAGCGTTGTGATCGTCCTTGAGGCAATGAAGATGCAAAATGAGATTAAGGCAGGCATAGGCGGACGTGTAAGGAGAATCATGTGCAAGCCTGGAGAGAGGGTGGAGGCGAATATGCCCCTAATGGAAATTACAAGTTCAGTGGAAGGTGACGAGTGATGCCTGTGTGTGATTTCCAAGACTGTGATAGCAAGTCGGCGATTGTTAGCAGACTCTCTCCCAATGGGTATCTTGTTTCAAGCGGCAATAAGGCCTACTCATTCAGGGAAGCATACGAGAGATTCAACTACTGCAAAAAGTGCCATGACCGTTTAATGGTGGAAGTATGGTCCAGGGTTAGAAGTTCTGGAACCAAAACTGATGACCATGTTGCTCCAACTGCGGTTTAGAGCGCTATGTTGATTGGATATCTGCATTATTCGAGTGCATGAACAGCTATGTTAGCCATCTAGAATGCGCATACTCGGGAAAGAGATACGAGCCTGGCAAGGTCCATACTATTTCCGAAATGGGGAAGCCGATAATTGTAAAATACGACCTGGAAAGAGTCGCTGCCGAGGTTACACGTAGCTCTATAGAGGACTCGGAGGAACCGGGATTCTGGAGATACGCGCCTCTTCTACCTGTGGCTTCGGAGCAGAATAGAGTATCCCTAGGTGAAGTTGTAACTCCGATTATTTCACTTGAAAACTCAGCATCCGTATTAGGAGTTGATGCCAAATCCGTTTTCGTAAAGGATGAGTCGAGACTGCCAACTGGATCTTTCAAGGCCAGGGGGCTAGGGATGGCAGTTTCTATGGCTAAAGAATTGGGAGTTAGTCATCTAGCCATCCCCACTAATGGGAATGCTGGTTCTGCCTTAGCCGCTTATGCGACTAGAGCAGGGATTGAGTGCACTGTTCTTTGCCCGGACAACACACCGGAAATAAATGTCAGAGAAACTCAGATGCAAGGGGCTAGCACGCACATTGTGAATGGCTTGATAGGAGAATGTGGGCAAATTATTGCCGAAGGTTCCGGGGAAATGGACTGGTTCGCTGTTTCAACTCTAAAGGAGCCATATAGGATTGAAGGGAAGAAAACCATGGGCTTGGAGCTTGCCGAGCAGATGGGTTGGAGTCTCCCGGATGTCATATTCTACCCAACGGGAGGTGGAACTGGGATCATTGGGATGTGGAAGGGTTTCAAGGAATTAGTTGAGCTTGGATGGATCGAGGATAAAATGCCCAGGATGGTCTCAGTTCAATCGACGGGTTGTGCTCCTATTGTCAGAGCGTGGGAAGGGGGGCATGAGTTTGCTGAATATTGGGAGGATGCTGAGACCATATCTTCGGGAATCAGGGTTCCTTCGGCCCTTGGAGACTTCATGATTCTAGATGCGGTGAGATCATCCGGAGGTTTCGCGATATCTGTAACCGATGAGCAGACTCTGGATATCCAGCATCAGATAGGCCTTAGCGAAGGCTTGCTTCTGTGTCCCGAGGGTGCTGCTACGGTTGCGGCATATCGGAACTCTTTGGAGTCTGGTTTGGTATCAAGTGACGAATCTGTGGTTCTCTTCAATACTGCAACAGGTCTGAAATATCCGATGCCTGAGGTAACTTCCAGCATAGACAAAAACGACGTTGAATACTCGGTTTTCAAGACAAAATAAGACCGAGTGCGTCTTCGATTCTATTCAGCTCGGGGCCAGTAGATCCGGATCCAACGAGTGCATGCGAGTCGCTGGCACAGCAACCAGCACCTACGAATGGGGATCCGAACGTCACTGTACCCACCATCACGGGAACCCCCAATGCAGACTCGATTGCATCCACCTCCGATGTCTTCACATCTGGATGGGCAAGAACTCCCTTGTTATTGGCCACTATCATGCTTCCAACGGTCCCATGCCCAGCAACCTGTGAGCGAATCGCCTTGACCCCTAATACATCAGAAATCATCTCTGCGCCTGCTTCTGGAATTGTTGGGCTTACGACAGCCCCGTTATCATTGCACTCAATGAGGTTACCCGCGGCATTTACTCCACTCTCCATAATTACCACGTCTCCAAAACTGGAAAGCTCATCCAAGTCATCCTGGGTTGCAATGTCAGCGACGGCTATCCCCTTCCTATTGCCTCTAACTAGGCTTCCCAGCAATGCTGAACCCCCGATCGAAAGGCGGTGTGCTTCCATGTCAAAGGAGGATTCTACCTCTACGGCAATTTCTTCTTCTAGGGTGCTTGGGATGAACAGAACGTCGCCAATCACACTAAGATATACGCCAACTTGAGAGTGGCCTAGAATGTCTCCCGTTGAAATTGGCATGTTCGACCTCTTCATTGACTAACGTCTGCTGGTTAATTTGTGTTGCGGGGAGGTGAAGGAGAGTGGCACAGCGACGATCTTTCCCGTGGGCTTGC
>CAYFGC010000015.1:0-20025 GCA_964342625.1 uncultured Candidatus Poseidoniales archaeon
GCCGGGCTTTTAACCCGGTGGCCGGGGGTTCGAATCCCCTCAGGCCCGCCTGATAGGACCGCAGGCTCACGGTTTTTTCTGGGCGGGGGCAGCAACATGGCAGTAAAGAGCTCAACAAAAAAGAGATTGATAGAGCTGGGAATCCCAGAGGACCACGCACACAAATTAGCCGATGACGCAAACCTGGACGCAATAAAGAGAATGTCACGTGAGCAAGTCGCCAAGAAGGTCGGCATAGAGGAGGGCGTATCCGAGCTCGATCACATTATGACCGTGATCAGCGAACACGTTGGCTCTAGAAAGAGGAGCAAGAGCAACAGAATCACAATCTCTAGGAAGGCCCTACTGGATGAAGACATTCCTACAGGAGACTACAGATTTAATGTTCTAAATCACTTCTTAGTCCCCCATCACGAGTTGGTCCCCATAGAATCAGAGGCCGAGGTTCTGGAACCATGGGGCCTAACTACCGACGATGCCTTCGGAACCGGCAGACTCGCCAAGGAACTCTTGCCAAAGATTCTGATTACTGACCCTGCAATCCAGGTTATCAAGGAGATGGAGGAATCAGAGAACGACGAATTACCAGCAGGTTGGCTTGCAAACCGGGTCGTCAAGGTGGAACGGTACAGCCGTTCTGCCGGAAAATCCGTGGCCTTTCGCTTAATTGTGGAAAGCGCATAATTTTGGAGGTGTAAAAATGAAGGAGATTGTTGAGAGTTATTTCAAACAGAGAAGCCTAGTGAACCATCAGCTTGCTTCGTACAACGACTGTATTCCAGTCGGAGACGGAAAGGAAAGCAGGATGGAGAAGATTGTTAGAAACATCAGGATCGGAAGCGATGAGCTTGTTGAAGATGATGAGGGCGGGCTCGTAAAGCTAGACCTTCTTGATAAGGAAATTATTGTTCGCCTCAAGAACCTCCGATTAGGCAGGCCTACAATAAAGGAGGCTAACGGGGCAGAACACCATGCTACTCCAATGGAATGCAGGCTCAGGAAGCTAACATACTTCTCACCAGTATATCTAGACTTCAAGATATTCCGCGACGATTTACCGCCATCCCCGGGTACTGAGATGGGATTCCAAGAAGAGACGAGTGTTCACATTGGAAACCTCCCAATCATGGTCAGATCTGCACGATGCAATCTAAATCATAACCATGTGGACGAAAACAGGCGCCTCTCTCCCGAAACCTCGGCTGAAGATGCCGAGAGATACACACAACTTCTGAGGAAATCGGGAGAGGACCCCCTTGATCCTGGTGGATACTTCATCATCAACGGAACTGAAAGGGTCCTCATCTCAATGGAGGACCTTGCACCAAACAGGGTCACAGTGGAGAAGAACAAGAAGTATGCACACGAAACCCAGGTCGCGAAGATTTTCTCTCAAAAGGACGGAGTGAGAAAACCACTCAATGTTGAGAAGAGGAGGGATGGAATGCTGATGGTAAAAATTCCAAGTGCTGGGACTACTCCAATCCCACTTGTCTTGTTGATGAGATCTCTTGGTGTTGAAAACGACCGCGAGATATTCGCATCCATTGCTGGACCTCCAGAGGCAATGAAGTTCACAGTGGCCAATCTAAACGACCTCAGGGATAACGAAGAATACGGGGTCGATACTTCTGAAGAGGCATTGTCGTGGCTAGAGAAGAAGTTTGCAGCCGGGCAACAGAAAGAGTATCGTGAGTCTAGGATCCAGAATTTGCTTGATAACGAACTACTGCCACACCTGGGATCAAGTATTGACAACAGGGAGAAGAAGGCGATCTTCCTTGGAAGAATTGCGCGACAGGTCCTTGAGATGGCAATTAAGGACAAGGACCCTAATGACAAGGACCACTATGCAAACAAGCGTGTCAGGTTGGCAGGAGACCTGATAGAGGACCTTTTCAGAGTAAGTCTTCAACAGCTCGCGAGGGATCTGAAGTATCAGTTAGAGAGGCACCACAACAGGAAGAGGGAGCTCCGAATCTCCTCGTGCCTCAGACCAGACGTACTGACAACGAAGATTATGCATGCGTTGGCTACAGGGAATTGGGTCGGCGGGAGATCGGGAGTCAGTCAACTGCTCGACAGAACAACTTACCTTTCTGCACTGTCTCACATGAGGAGGGTTACGAGCCCACTTGTTAGGAGCCAACCACACTTCGAGGCCAGGGATCTCCACCCAACTCAATGGGGGAGGCTATGCCCCAACGAAACTCCGGAAGGACAGAATTGCGGGCTCGTGAAGAACGCCGCTCAAATGATTGACGTCTCCGAGGAAGTCCCGGAAAATGATGTGAAGGCCTTGCTCAAGGAAGCCGGTGTCAACGATAACCCCGATGGATGGGCCGACGGTTCCCGAATCCACGTAAACGGTGACATTTTCGGCCTACACAAGAGGCCCCAGAAGCTAGTTAGTCAGTTCAAGAGGAGAAGGCGGTCTGGAAGAATTAGACCAGAGGTAAGTATCAGACACGATCTCGAGAATCGCGACGTTTACATCAATACGGACAGGGGTCGAATGCTCCGTCCACTCTTAATCATCGATCACGGGAGCCTGCAGATTACAAAGATGCATCTAGAGGGGCTAAAATCGGGCGAGATCACATTCTCCGACCTAGTCTCAGGTGGGGTAGTCGAGTGGGTTGATGCCGAGGAAGAAGAAGACCTGCTAATTGCTCCAAGGCCATTCGATCTGCCAGCACATTCCCCCAAGAACAACCGTCCAATCAACCCTGCAAAGGTAGAATGGACCAACTTGGGCGATCATGGAATTTCCCATGCCAATGTTTCTGCAGAGGTGAAGATGCCAAATGGGGAAGTAAAGACTGAGAAGTTCAAGGTCCCACTAAATTACTACCAAGAAAATATCGATGTATTGAAGAGAAAGGAGAAGAAGGATAACACCGTTCTTGTATACACGCACGTGGAGATAGATCCGCAACTAATTATGGGTGTTTGCGCCTCATTGGTACCTTACCCAGAGCACAACTCAACTCCAAGGGTTACAGGAGGAACGGCCATGGTCAAGCAAAGCCTTGGCGTTGCTAGTGCAAACTTCCGACTCAGGCCAGATACCAGAGCGCACGTGATGCATTACCCTCAGCGTTCAATCGTAGGAACCAGGGCAATGACGTCCACAAAGTTCGATCAGAGGCCCGGTGGACAGAATTTCGTCGTGGCAATTGTCAGTCATCATGGATACAATATGCAAGATGCGGTAATCATGAATCGGGCATCCGTTGAGAGGGCACTAGGAAGATCGGCATTCATCAGGACATACAATGCAGAAAATAAGAGATTCCCAGGTGGCCAAGAGGAGAGAATAGAAGTTCCCGGAACTGGTCTAGACGAAATAAAGGGCCTCAAATCATGGGACGCGTATTCTCACTTGGAAAGGGACGGTCTACCAGTTCCAGAGGTTGAACTGACCAGTCAAGAAGGTGGTAGGGGTATTCTCGTCGGTAAGACAAGCCCACCCAGATTCCTAGAAGAGTCCCACGGCGCTTTCCTACAGGCGCAAGAGAGGCGTGAATCATCAATGATGGTTAGGCACGGGGAGCAGGGTTGGGTCGACAACATCTTCGTAACAGAGTCACTCGACTCCGGCAGACTAGTCAGGATAACATTGCGTACAAACAAGATACCAGAACTCGGTGACAAGTTCGCCAGTCGTCACGGGCAGAAGGGGATTATCGGGAGACTAGTCGAACAGGAGGATATGCCATTTACGGAAGATGGAGTTATCCCCGACCTTCTGATAAACCCTCACGCAATTCCTTCCAGGATGACAGTTGCTCACGTTTTGGAAATGATCGGCGCAAAGGTCGGATCAATGGAGGGAAGGAGAATTGATGGAACCGCTTTCACAGGGGAGAAGGAGGAGTCACTTCGATCGGGTCTTCTTAGGAACGGCCTTAGGCACACAGGCAGAGAGTCGATGATCAACGGTGAGACCGGCGAGAGTTTCCCAGTCGAAACTTTCGTTGGAGTGATTTACTACCAGAGGCTACACCACCTAGTCAGCAGCAAACTACACGCACGTAGTAGGGGTAGAGTACAGATCCTAACAAGGCAGCCAACAGAGGGACGTGCTCGACAAGGAGGGCTGAGGTTCGGAGAGATGGAGAGGGACTGCCTCATTTCTCATGGGGCATCGATGGTAATCAAGGATAGATTGCTGGATGAGTCCGATGGTTGGAATCTGATGGTGTGCAATACTCCCCGATGCGGACACATTGCATATTACGACTGGAAGAGGAGGACTACCATCTGCCCCGTGTGTGGAGATAGATCCGACGTCCACTCTGTCCAAACTTCCTACGCTTTCAAGCTACTCCTGGATGAGATGAAGAGTCTTGGAGTTGCTATGAGACTAGAACTGGAGGATAGAAGATGAGCGCCCGCGATGCAGCCAAGATACCTAAGAGGATTGACTCTATTAGATTCACATTGATGGATCCAAACGAAATCAGGAAGATGTCTTCCGTCGAAGTCAAGACTGCGGACACATACAAGGACGATGGTCACGCTTTCAAGCAGGGGCTAATGGACCCCAAAATGGGAGTCATTGACCCCGGAATCAGATGCGAAACCTGCGGCAACAAGCATGAGGAGTGCCCAAGTCACTTCGGACACATAGCACTCGAGCTACCAGTAATGCACATCGGATTTACTGGCCTGATCAAGACTTGCTTGAAGACCACCTGCAACTCTTGCAGTAAGGCCCTACTGCTAGATGCTCCGGAGTCTCACCCAACCGATCCCGAGAAGTCTGAGCAGGACTATTACAGGGACCGAGTGAATGACATCATCCTCAAGCACGGAGTAGGTGGCAGAGAGTTCAAGAAAATCATCAAGGATATTGAGAATCTCTGTGCTGGTGCGAAGAGGGCAATTTGCATGCACTGCGGTGCCGAACAGGGCAAGATCATCCTGGACAAACCCACGACCTTCAAAGAAAAGAAGGCCGATAAGGGAGAGCACAAGCTGAATGCCAGGGATATCAGGGAATGGCTTGAGAAAATTCCCGATGAGCACCTAATATTCGTAGGTATGGAGAAAGACGTCAGCAGGCCAGAGTGGACGATAATGAAGGTCTTACCAGTACCTCCAATCACAGTCAGACCATCAATCACACTAGAGAGCGGCGATAGATCAGAAGACGATCTGACACACAAGCTGGTCGATGTTCTGAGGATCAATCAGCGTCTGAGGGAGAATCGTGATTCAGGGGCCCCACAGCTTATAGTGGAAGATCTCTGGGAGCTCCTCCAATACCACTGCACTACTTACTTCGACAATCAAACTAGTGGAATCCCCCCGGCAAGGCACCGTTCTGGACGACCCCTCAAGACACTCTCACAGAGACTAAAGGGCAAGGAAGGAAGGTTCCGAAGCAACCTCTCGGGTAAAAGGGTAAACTTCTGTGCAAGAACAGTAATCAGCCCCGACCCGAATCTTGGGATAAATGAAGTAGGGGTTCCTGTAAAGACTGCAAAGGAGCTCACTGTACCCATCAGGGCCACGAGCAGAAATCGCGAACAACTGAGGCAGATGATTCTTCGTGGCCCAGATGTCCACCCTGGGGTTAACTACATCATCAGGGGCGACAGATTCAGGGTCAGGATAACTGATAGGACCAAGTACATCTGGGCCGGATTCAGATGCTTGAACCCAGAATGCCATTCGGGAAGCGAGGAAGAACCCTACATGGGATACAGGCCAGATTTGAATGAGGTACTGCCAGCTCCCAACTTCCTCCCCGGTCTGGTTCTGAAAGAGCAGATGCGGAGAGACCCGATCACCGATGAACTGGTCCCAGAATGGAACGTCGATCTCGAGGGGACACTCTCGAACCTCAGGGGTGAGGGAAGCGACGGGAAGCCGTTAGCCGAAGATGACCCCGATGGAGCAATTCACTATAGGTGGAAGTGGGAGGTCAATAATCCTGAAGAATATCTTCCAGAGCACCTAGAGGTGAAGTGCCCGCACTGCGGAAGTCCAGAGGTTGAGGACGAGCACGGCAATGTCTACCCAACGGATACAGAAGACAGGCTAAGCACATACGATAGAGAAGGAAACCCGCGCCCGGGAGTCGTTGTTGAAAGGCATCTGATTGATGGGGACGTGACCATCTTCAATCGTCAACCATCACTACATCGGATGTCGATGCTCGTTCACGAAATTAGAGTCATGGAAGGGAAGACATTCAGATTCAACCTAGCAGATTGCACTCCCTACAATGCAGATTTCGACGGAGACGAGATGAATCTTCACGTTATCCAGAGCGAGGAAGCCAGAGCCGAGGCAAGAATCCTGATGAGGGTCCAAGAGCACATCATATCCCCTAGGTACGGGGGTAGCGTTATCGGAGGAATACACGATCACATCACTGGTGCGTATCTCCTCACCCATGGCGAGGCCTTCCTGCCAATGCACGTTGCAATGGATGTGTTGAGCTCAATTGGATGGGAGGGAGACCTGCCCGAAACAGTCGAGAGGGATGGCCAGACTGGATACCTTGGAAATCAGCTATTCAGCCTATTGGTACGCGGAGGCTTCAGCCTCAACTTCAAGAACAGGGCCGGTGAAGACGTCCAAGTAACCCAAGGTGAGGTTTCTGGAGCTATCGACAAGAGGGGAATAGGTGCTGAAGACGGACGCCTTCTTGATGCAGTAGTCCAGACTCACGGCACCGATCTGGGTGCAGATTTCATCAACAAGATGACTAAGATGACCATAGCAATCTGCACGGCAATGGGTTTCACTACTGGAATTGATGACGAGGACCTCCCACCCGAGGCTAAGGATGAGATTGCTAGAATCAACTCCCAGGCTAGCTCCGACGTAGATGCAGAATTGGAGAAATTCGGGAAGGATGGTAGGAAATACGAGGCCCGACCAGGAAGAACCCCCCATGAGACACTTGAAGAGAACATCCTAACCATTTTGGACGCCGCCAAGGGCGAGACCGGTAACGTGGCAAAGAAGGAACTGGGCGATGACAACTCAGCGGTGCTGATGGCTACTTCCGGTGCTAGAGGTTCTATGGATAACCTAGCGATGATGGCAGGTTCAATAGGACAGCCGAAAGTCAGGGGGAAGAGGCTCGAGAGGGGGTACCAAGACCGCGTCCTATCCCACTTCCCAAGGAAGGTGAAGGGATCAAAGGAGAAGGGATTCGTCTCTTCTTCATTCAAGAGGGGTCTAGAGCCAACTGAGTTCTTCATGCTGTCCGTATCGGGAAGAGAATCTCTGGTGGACACAGCCGTAAGGACGAGCAAATCCGGATACATGCAAAGGCGCCTGATCAATGCAATGGACGACCTGAAGGTTGCCAACGATCTGAAAGCCTCCGTGAGGAACACTGCAAACAGGATCATACAATTCGAATATGGCGAAGATGGAACAGATCCGGCTAGGAGTAGGAAAGGCAGTCCTTTCGACGTAGACCAAGTTCTGAATGACGCATTGGGGGGTGCTAACTGATGGTAGTTAAGAGTGCAACAAAGAAGAAATTGATGGATCTAGGCATCGAGGAGGAGTATGCGCACAAGCTTGCCGACGACAGAAAGTGGGATGACGTAAAGGGACTCTCCCCCGGGCAAATTGCTCAGATTTGTGGCATAGATTCGGGGACATCTCAGAGAATCCACGACGTCATGGCTAGCTCCGTAAAATCATCCAGGGCTTCTGCTGCAAGCTCTGAGAAGACGATTGTCAGGCGTCGAACTGTCTCTCGACGCCGAAGAACTACTCGCTCTCTGCCGTTGCAGGATTATGACTATGATTCAAAAATGGCCCAACTTATCCGTGACATTGACCACGAAGATGAGATGTATATCCAACTAAAAAATGCCGCAACAAAAGCTGGCTCGAACATGACTCCAAGTATGATTGATCAGCTAGTAAAGGGACTTCACAGCAGAGGGGAGAAGAAACTTACCGATGCAAAAGCAAAGAAGATAGTCACCTCTGCAAACAATTTCTACATGGATTCCAAGGCAGTCCCCCACGAAGCAGTGGGCATTACGACGGCCCAGTCAATTGGCGAACCGGGGACGCAGATGACAATGCGTACTTTCCACTATGCAGGCGTGGCAACTGTCAATGTAACTCAGGGTCTTCCAAGGATTATCGAGATTGTCGATGCGAGAAAGGTACCCAAGACCCCGACCATGATCATATACATGGATGAGAAGAATTCCAAAGGAAAGCCACTAAGGACCAACGAGAAGCTAGTCCGCGATCTAGCAGCCGCAATCGAGACCACCACTGCAATGGATATTGCTACAATAGATGTCGACGTAGCCCAGAGGAACATCGTTCTACAATTGAACAATAGCAATATGAGACTGAAGAAGATGAATGGGGCCGAGGTTAGGGACAAACTATCCCGCGCACTACGACTTTATGTCCAAGCTGACAACGATGATCGTCCCAAGTCACTCAGGATTATTCCAGGAGTTTCCAAGGAGGAGGATCTGGCCGAACTGGCATCCGACCCTCCAACATACACTGCCCTCCTACAGCTTGAGGACAAGATCAAGAAGCTCCGTTTGAAGGGTTTGCCAGGAATCAGCAGGGCTACCGTGCAAGGGCCAATGTCCGATACTGGAGAGTACTATATTTCCACAATAGGGTCCAACCTGTCGAAGGTAAGCGAGTTCGATGGCGTGGATAGATCGAGAACCTACACCAACAATATCAATGAGATACACGATTATCTGGGAATCGAAGCAGCTCGACAGGCAATAATCAACGAAATGTGGGACACCCTGGAAGGTGCTGGCCTCGATGTTGACGTTAGGCATCTGATTATGGTTTCAGACGTAATGACTACCGGTGGGGAAGTTAGGGCCATAGGTAGGCATGGTGTCAGCGGTACCAAGCACTCAATACTCGCTAGATCGGCTTTCGAAGTCACGGTCACTCACCTATTGAAGGCAGGGGTAATCGGCGAGAGGGACATGCTATCTGGAGTGACCGAGAATATCATCGTCGGCCAGCCAGTAGCCCTGGGTACGGGAAGCGTCGAGTTGTTCTACATACCAGAGGAATCTAATTGAGGTGAAAGCATGGACATCGCAAGGCAATTGAAGCAAGGAATTAACACTGGCAACATTGTTTTCGGCCAGAGGCAAACATCTTCCGAATGCTCAAAGGGCGAAGCAAAAATGGTACTAGTTGCCGCAAACTGCCCAGAATCCTTCATCGATGAATTACGAAACTCACATCCCTCCGTCCCTGTTCATCAAGTAACGATGGTGAATAGGCAACTTGGCGCTGCTTGCGGAAAACCATTCCCAGTGAGTTCACTTTGCATTCTCGATGCCGGACAGAGTGATTTGCTTCAACTCGCACCAAACCTTTGATTGAATAATCAACCCCAAGAACAATTTTCTTGGGTTTTCTTCAAAGTCAGACCCGCTAGCCTACATACATGGAAGCGGTATTGCGGGATCTTCTCAGAATAAAATCCGTTAATCTACGAGACCAGAAAGCAGTAGCTGCTTCACATGGCTTCACTTGCCTAGGAATCGCTACCTCAATTCCAGAATTAGAAATCCACTCAGATGAGGTTTTCATCTGGCACGCTCGAGCAGGAATCTTGCCTATCACTAAGAGTGAGATAATTAGGTTTGGAATCGATGCACCTAACGGATTCAACCTGATCCTCAGTGAAAGGGAGGTTCAATCAGAATGCCACTCTGTAGAAACTTTTGATTTCAGAATTCTTGAACCTGAGGCCATTTCATCGTGGGTGGGTAAGGCGGTTCTATCTGGCGATTTGATTGCATCTGCAAAGGAGGTTGGTAGAGACGATCCGGGAATGGTGGAAAGTCGCCGAAATGAAAACTCAATCGAGAGGACGTTGGTCCTAAAACCGTCAATTGAGATTAATTCTTGGTCTGCTCAAAGAGGTATGGAGGGTTTCTCGTATTCTCCAATCCTTTTAGCCGCTCGCTTGTGGACCGTGATGGGCGAGCTGCAAGGTCCCAATGGAGAAAGGGAGCCCGGAGAATGGACCATCCTAGAGGATCCATGGTCGAAAACAGTTACTTTGCTGAGCGAAATTCAGAATCTTCACCAAGCCCCCGTACTAAGGACTATCGAACCACAAGATCTCAATTGGCTAACTTCCGATAGGATCGACGAAGAACTGGCAAATGTCATCGAGGAAAGAAGGAGGGGGAATTCCGGAGAGACTAGTGTTTCAGGCTCTGTTCGAAGTATGCTTCTCCAGAAATGGCCTTTGGATTCAGAAAGAGCAAACATCAGGGATAGCAGGATTCTGATACCTGGATGGTTAATCCATTTAGAAACTGAAAAAATACTACATGGCAGAAACGGCCGTCTATACGACTACTAATTTCTCTGGAGTAGCATCATATCCTCGTCAGATAGCGTCTGACCTTCCATCAGCCTCGACATCAGGTCAGTAACGTCGACTCTCTCCGATCCCTGATCCTTCTTATTTCCTGTTAGCTTCAGGATATCCTGCATTGAATGAATGCATCTTAGGGAAATGATGTATCTGTTATGCAAGTCATCTGCATCACCCTTAGTCGACGTTAGTCCTAGATGTTCCGAGTTTGCTAGCCCTCTTAGCCTATCTACTTCATTCGAAAGTTCCATCATTAGTGAGTGAGCTTCCTCTGACTTCTCCGAAGCATCTGTGACCGCGTCGTGTGCCTTCTGTTGCCTCTTCTCTGCTTGCTTGACTTCCTTTAGAATTGATGAGCTACTTGCCTCTTCTTCCTTTTTCAGCGTCTTGAATTCGGCTTGCAACCTCTTCATCGTCGCAAAGAAGTCCCTCTCTTTTTTGGGGCCAATTTGTCCAGTCTGGTGACGCCACTCGAGCTTATTCATCTGTTCTCTAATTTTCCGCGAGTCCCGACCATTCTTCTTCTTTCCAGCTTCACGACCAATATCCTCTACAGAACTTCTTAACTTGGCCCTTATTTCCTTCAGCTCATTTGTCTTTTCGAGTCTAATTTTCCTGAGTTCAGCAACCCTGCCGTTAGCTTCATTTCTCAAGGTCTTCTGCTTTTGGACTTCGGTGATCAATTCCTTGACCTGACTGTTAATCTCATTTCTCTTGTCCAGCTGTACCCTTACCTTCACGTTGAGTTGGTCCCGCCTAGTTTTGAAATCAGTCAGCTTATCGCTAACTGCCTTAGTTTTCGTTTCGAAAACATCACTAAAATTCGACTGATTGAGTTCCAAATACGTCCCTCAGACACTCCCAATTTGAATCTCCATTTAAGGAATACCGAATTTTCAATCATTCTACTCTCTACGAGTGGCAACTGTCCCTTGTCTACTCCCTCTCCTGGAGACTCCTATCTTCCTGCTCTTTTTCCTAGTCTTGGGCCCTTCTTTCGACTTCTTTGACTCTGCAACTTTCTTTTCTGAAATCGATGAGAGGCCACCCGACTCTAGCAATGCACCCAACTCATCTGTGCTCAGAAGACCACCTTTGGCTGCTATTCCCCTTATGTCATCTATGCTGGAGAAACCTCTTCTGCCAGACGAAACTCTGGAGAACTTCTCTAACCTTTTCAACTCCTTACGTTCGCTCTTCACGGTTTTCTTGATTGACTCAATTTTATCATCAATTGATGAAATCCTCTTGCTGATTCTCCTTATCTCCTTCCTGCTAACCTTGTCTTCTTCAATTTCTACATTTTCTTTGAGTTCAGATACTACTTTGTTTGAGACTTCTTTATTCTGATCTAACTTGGAAGAAATTCTCCTCATTTCGCCAACTTTCTTGATATAATCTGAATGTGCCTTCTCCGCCTGCCTCTTTCTCTTTATTGATGCTTGAATCTCGAAGAACCTGCTGAATGCCGTTAGTTCCGGATTAAGCATTGGGACCGAGGTCAAGTCATTGTCTATGCTTGTTAAAGAATCGAATGTTTCACTCAACCACTCTTCAAGAATCTTTGAAGGGGGCGGTACGCTTTCGTTTATTGAATCCCTCTTCTGACGTTGCTTCTGTGCACTTTTTCTGGATGAGTGAAACTCAGCAAGTAACTTTTTTCTTCCAGAATCAGAGTTCTCGAAACCCACAACTGCAGATCTCAAAGCCTTGACGATGTGCACTTGCTCTTTCCTCTCAGATTGCAGGTCTCTGATCTGCCCGTCTATGGTACGGAGCAGAACCTTCTTTTCTTTGACAATTCTAGAAATTCCTTCTGCATCTAATCCCTGGAGATCGCCCCACATATTACTTCCCGATCCTTCACTCATTCATGCTCACCAACTGGATCTTCCGACTTCCCTTTCTTCCGTGTCTTCTTTGCGAAAGATGATTCCCCCCCATCCTCGACTATCTTTCTAGCCTTCAGAAGGTCCCGAAAACCAGGCCCGATCTCGCCAAAGCCTTGCTCAAGCCTCCTTTCCCAGTATTCAATTGCCTTATCGCTCTGAGAAAGCAATTCCCTCGCCCTATCTAACTGACTCTTAATTTCCTTTAATTCTCCGGAAGATTCTGACAGCTTCTTATACATCGGTTGTGCCTTTGAAACGGACTCAATCATCTTCGAGTGGGCTTTATCCGCCTTCTTGAATAACTCAGACATTTTTCTATTTCTGTCCAAATATTTGGTCATCTCCGGATTTGAATCCTTCCTATCTTTTACCCATTTGTCATTCTCAGAAATAAGTGCCCTCCTCTTCTCCAAGAGTTTCCTCTCTGATTTGTGATCAAGGGCCGATGTCTGAATCTTATCCTCTATCTCCTCGATTTGTTCCAATAGCTTCCTCTTCTTCCACTTTGGGTCAAGGCTAATCATCCCACCGGATTTAATCAGACTCTCCCTGATGTCTTTAACCTCTGGAATTAATCCCCCAGCCTCTTTCTGGAACAGGTCTCTCTCGTTCTTGAATTCTGCAACCTTACTATTCGCATCCTGGAAAGATCTTTTCATTCGTTCAACCCTTGGACTCAAAGCGTCTTCTTCCGCTTCCAAATTACGTATAACACCCGGAAGATTGTCTTTTAGCATAATCCTCCTCTTCAGGAGTTTTTCAGCGAGCTCGTTTGGCCCGACGCGCATCAGTTCTCCTGTGTCCATTTCGGTTCCGAGAAATACATCCCTTTTAGGCAATACTGGACATTTTTGTGGGTTTGATTCATACGATGTCCATTCAAGCCGACGCCATGAGGGACTTGCTAGGCAATACTATTCGCATGTCCATAGCGATAATGTTGCTTTCCTGCGCTTGCTTGCATCACCATTCGCCACAACTAACTGATCCTACTCCAATACAACCAATGTACTCGGATGAGTCAACCAACTCCACTAATTTCACATCATCAGGGGGCTCTGGATTAGCAGTTTCTGGAGAGCCCGGATACGTCGGTGACACTCTCATCGCCTCAATGATGGTGACAAACTCCGGTGATGCTACTGGTTCAGTTTCACTGATAATCTCACCAATTAACGGTGAAGAAACATTCGAAGGGGCACAAACTTCAATCTCGCCGGGTTCAACTCGAGAGGTTTCTGCACCCTTCACATTGGCTTCATCTGGGACGAATATTTTTGATTGGCAAGTTTCCGAGTCTGCAGATTCGGATAATTTGCAAATGCAAGGAAATTTTTCAATCGAGGCGATGCCGAGCCAGACCCTCAACCTGTCTATTGACTCGGTGGAATGGACTAATTCTGGCGGTTTGAATTTAGACGCATCGATTTTCCTGTCAAATGGCAGATCCAGGGGTATCATACTAGAGATCTCTTCTGGTTCACAGGGGAGCAATCAGTTATTGCAGAGCATTCAGATTGAATCCGACCCGGGTAGAAGGACAATCACATTCGACCTTGGCCATCCTTCAGCAGATGAGATATTAGTGGAGGCGATCCCAATTGGGTGGCTATTTTCGATCGATTCAGCTAATTCCTCAGTGTTTGCAGTTTCAGAGCCTTCAGTGAATATTGAATCAATCTCCATCCAAGCATCATTTTCTCCAGAGCGCCCCATTCCTGGTAGTAGAGTCTTGGTCACCATTTACTTAGAAAATGCGGACGATTATCAAGCACAATCCGGTTTTGTCCGGGTGATTTCTTCATCCGATCAGAAAATACTCGCACAAACGGAAGTCCAATCCCTGGGTCCGGGGTCAAACATCACAACTGATGTTTCTTTGCCTAATTGGCCCGAAAGCGATAGCGTTGGTTTAGAGGTCCAGTGGCATACAAGCGGTGTCATTTCCACAAATTATTTCTCAATCGAGACGGATAATAGTGAGGAAGGACTGAATATTCCTTTCGATTTACTTGCTGCTGCCTACGGCCTTCTTGCTGGCGTCCTAACAATCCTAGTTGGTACATTAGTTTGGCGTGCTGTCTCAACTAGAACTCCTTCTACCTCTGATTTTAATCTCCGTGAAACTAAGGAATCAACAAAGTCTCAGTCTAAACAGGAGAAGGCGGAGATTCAATGTTCATATTGCGATCAAAGACTCATGGTCCCTCACAATCACGTAGGCGGAGTTCGCTGTCCTTCTTGTTCAATGGAATTTATTGTAGGAGAACAAGACAAACCTTCACATCCTGTCGTACGATCATCAGAAGACACGCTAAATTGCCCAGAATGCGAACAGGCCCTGAGGGTGAAGATGGAGAATAGGCCAGCAATGTCTAGATGCCCTGTGTGCAAGACTCAATTCATGGCCGAGGCCCAGGAGGTGTAAGATGCCCGAATTCAGCGAAGTTGAGGAGATGTATCTGAAGACTATCTTCGAGATTCACTCGGATACTCCTGGTGAGATTGTTAAGACAACAAAACTCGCTGAAAACATGGGTGTTTCTGCCGCTTCGGTAACAGAAATGATTCAGCGCCTCTCCCAACGTGAAATGATCACACACATTCCGTATCGAGGCTGCCGACTAACAACCGAAGGTTTCCAGTTAGCGGCCAGAATAAAAAGAAGAGAAGGCCTTCTTGAAGTACTTCTGAAGGATGTGATTGGCTTCAATGGGGATGTGAAGGGAGTTGCATGCAAAATGGAGCATGCTGTCGGAATAGAACTGGAGGAAACACTCGACCGCCTCCTAGGGTATCCTGAGACCAACATTACTGGAGAGAAAATTCCGAGCATTGAGCGCGACTTTGAAACGTTTGGTATCGGCACACTATTGCCAATCGGAAGACTCCCAGATGGGTCTTCTGCAATAGTTGAGTTGATTGTTGCAAATGAAGTCGAATCCATTACCATCAATGATTGTGGAATTGCTGCTGGTGCAAAGGTATCAGTATCCGATGGCACGCTTACTTCTGGTGGCAATCTGATTGGACTATCAGATAGTATTTCAATGAAGATTCTGGCAAGAATCACTTCCATGGGGGATTAATCCATGTCATCAGACGAGGAGTCAGGAAACTTCCGCTCTCCAGAGAGTGAATTGGAATCAATGGTGGAAACACTACAGACAGAGACTCCTTCTGCACCTGAGATCAATGGAATGGTGAAGGATGGGGATACGGCATACGCCGAAATCAACAATAACAAGACTACATTGAAGTCCAGAGAGGTCATTTTGACAGGCATAGATGATTTGTTAATCAGCCGAGGAGCTCGTCTGATACTCTTCTTGCCAATTGTAGTTGTACTTCTATTCGGACTTTCACAGTCGTACCGTGGCTCAGAACCAGACTGGTGGGAAGGTGGGGTTCAGGAACTATTCTTGGATTTTTCATTCTCAAAATCAGTTTACTTGCTAGCTCTAGCACTGATGGTAGCCGACCTCATGCTATTGTTTGTTCTACATTACTTGCTGTGGGTCACAAAGAGAATTTTTCAAATCGAAACCGACGAAATTGTCGATACTGGCGTTACATTTCGCAGCTCCCATGGATATAGCGAAATGAAGGCTGTAATTGATGGCGCTTCGAATCAACTCAACCTCACTACTACTTTGATGATTTTATCAACACTACTACTCGGTTTATCCTTGATTACAAATCCCTCCGAAACCGAAGGCATCCCTGTCTTGATTGCACTATCCACAGGCACTCTACTTTCCGGGCATAGTGTGTACATGGTTTCCAATCGCCCCAGATTCAACACTGTAGAGCCATGGGGGCTGTTAGATGCATTTTCACCCCCAATGCACCCCGCATTACTGAATAAGCCATTCACAGACGTAATCAGGTCTCATGTTGACCCTCTACTAGCTGTTCGATTCTCCAAGTATGTCTCATCTTTTAGTCAGAATCTCCAGCAAGGCGTCAGACTTTCAGAATTACAGGAATACCTCCTTCAAGTGCTCGATTTGTTCCGTTCGGGACTGATTGAAGAGGATGATTTTCATCAAGCTCTTGGGGAATTGGTAGATACAAGAACTATTGATCAGATTATCAATCATCCCGAGCTGGGCGAAGAGACATTGGATAGGCTTCTAATGCATGCGAGGGAGAGATGCGCACCCTTCTTCCGCCTAAACGACAGGATGAGGATGCACTTGTCCGCCCAATCAACTGACCAAATATGGTTTGACGTGGATATGGAGAATCTAACACTCGGACAAGCTAACCTATTCGCATTCGTGCTTAACCAGACAGGGGAGACCCAAGACCTCATTCTACGGGTCCAGACCCCAGACTTCCGCCCAAACGAGTGCGTTTATCGCCTCAAAGTCGAACCACATGAAGATGACTCACTTTCCGGAAAGACCACCTATGAGAGAGTCTCATCTTCGATGGAATCATCCAGAATTGTCTGGCAGACACTGATCCCCTCCTCCATGGGCGATGCTACAGTAACAGTGAGACTAGAGGACTCTTCTGGGAACCTAATTTCTGGCAAGGTTCTGACATCGCAAGTTCGTTCCGACCTCTTTACTCGTTTGAGGATGACAACAGGAGCAGTGTTCATGTTAGGTGCCGCTCTAGCCATCATTTCGCCAATTCTACCCTTCGTAGCAAAGTTGCTTGGCCTTTAGGTCTCTTCAATAAGGGGTCACTATTCGGAATTGCATGGATAGTGACGATGGGGACTCTGACGATCTACGTACCAGATTGCATGCCATGGAGTCCAAGCTCAGCAGAGTACGAGGACAGAGGGATTCCCACAATGATTCCGCTAAGAGGGCAGCGGATCAGAGAAACTCTGCCCAAGATAAAAGGAACGAGGTCCAAGAAACCATCACATCCAGGATGGAAGATCAGAAGAAGGTACGCGCTCAGGCCAAGATTCACCAAGCAAGTCGTGATGAGATCCAGCAGAGCATCAGGGAGATATTCTCACGTAAGAAGGGGAAAAGGGACCAAGGACCAGGAAAGTCTGTAGTCATACAACTGTCAGAGACAGTTGGAGAGATAGAGCGGATTGAGGACCGCATCATGACTGATGGAGCTTTAACACTGGAGAAGGAGAACACCCTAATCAAGAAACTAAGGTCTCTAATTTCTCGAAGAGACGAGCTTATCCCCCATGTAGAGCAGCAGAGAATCGTCTCCATAGATCTGAGCGACATGGACGAGTCGATACAAAGATTGAGGGCAGAAGCAGACAATGAGCACAAGCTAATGCTCGAGCAGAATAGTCTGGCTGATGAGATCTGGAGTGAAATAAAGCCCCTGTTCGAAGAGAGGGACTTCCTTAGGGGGGAGGGGGATAGGTTACACGCCCTGTTCGTGGAAGAAAGGGGGAAGGCAGACGAGGCGCACCAAGGAGTAGTAGAAATGCTCTCCAGGGTCAATGAGATTCGCAGCGAGATTCGTTCACAGCACGAGGAGAGGGAGAGGCTAGTCAAGGATCACAACAAATCCGTAAGGCAGGCACTCAGAGGCCCCGATCAAAACGAAGAACTAGCAGAGTCACTATCCGACAAACTCCTTGGAGGCGAATCGATCACCTTTGGTGGCATCGTAGCCAGTGATGCTACAATAAACAGTGGAGAAAAATCGAAGCCAAAGAGAAAGTCAAGAAAACTTGGCACTTCACGTGGAAGGAAGAGTTAGTTACCAACCTCGTTCGTCCATCCTCACTTCGAGTGCGTCTATTTCTAGACCCGGCATGGCCTCTCCAACCATTTCACAAGCTTCCGCTACTACTGCTGAGTCTTCGAAGTGATGCGTCGCAAGGACGATGGCCTCCGCAGTTCTTGTCGGGTCGGAACTCTTGAAGATTCCAGATCCGACGAAAATCCCATCCATCCCATGCTTCATCATAAGGGCAGCATCAGCAGGGGTTGCTATTCCTCCAGCAGAGAAAGTCACCACCGGCAGTCGTCCTAAGTCTGCTACTTCATCTAGGACCGCAGCGACCTCTTTCCTGACTTCTTCTAGGCTACCGAAGGGCGTAGCTTCGACTCTGGCTCCAATTTCAGATGACTTTTCCAGTCTCCTATAACCATCAAGGATATTTTCCACAATATCCTCGCGAGAATTTGCATCAGCATTTCTAGAAGTCTCAATCTCAGTTGATAGGAGTCTAGCATGCTTTACTGCACTCACAACATTCCCAGTACCCGCTTCTCCTTTCGTCCTAATCATAGCAGCGCCCTCAGCAATCCTCCTCACTGCCTCTCCAAGGCTGGTGCATCCACAGACGAATGGAATTGTGAAGTCGTCTTTCGGTATGTGGTAGAATGGATCTGCAGGGGTTAGAACCTCCGACTCATCCACCATGTCCACTCCAAGAGACTCCAGGACTCTTGCCTCCTCATCGTGCCCTATTCTGGCCTTGGCCATCACTGGTATGCTAGTGGTTTCAATGATCTCCTTGATCAACTTGGGATGGCTCATCCTTGCTACTCCCCCAGAAGACCGGATATCCGCAGGAACCCTCTCCAGAGCCATCACCGACACAGCACCAGAATCCTCTGCTATATGGGCCTGCTCAGGAGTAACGACATCCATCACAACGCCGCCTTCTTGCATCTTAGCAAAACCTCTCTTGAGAAGCTCTGTTCCGTGCCTCATCTTGCCCAATTCAACCCTTTGCGGCATACCGATTCCTCTAGGCATGTATTGATGAACCTATGTGGGGGGCAGTTTTCCTCAACTATCGGCTAGAACCGGAGAATCTCCCTCTGCAATGGGCAGGTTCGGGGACTCTTCCTCATTCTTCGCCAACCATTCCATCTCTTCGTCCGGTAGATCGCTATCGGCATAGATCGCCTCTTCTGGGCATTCCGGAATGCACGCCGCACAGTCTATGCACTCATCTGGGTCTATCACAAGATATTCTTCGGCTTCCCTAAACGCTTCTACTGGGCAGACATGTACGCAATCTTGGTATTTGCATCTTACACAAGCACTAGTTACTACGTGGGTCATAACGATGCAACTGCCCGAGTAATTGGCATATGAATTCTTGTATTATTCACTAATCAATCCCATTAGCAAATTTTCTGCAACCTCGATAGAATCCTGTCCAGGGTAAACTTCCAACTTGAACTTCCCCTTGGCAACAGATTCGTGTGAATCTTGGGCAACAACCCCCTTCCCCTGTACCAGCTTCTCCAGCTTCAGCCTTACATGCAGAAACTTGTCCTCGTCTACACGGCAATCTAGTCCATTCTCAAGTATGGAAACTAAAGACTCATTTTCCAGTCTCGACAACGAGGATAATGCCTGCTTCCCCTTCATCTTCACGCTGATTGTCTGCATCGGCGCCCCCAATGTTGACTTCTCTTTGTGAACGACTATCTCTGATGAACCCCCACTCAGCCAACTAACGGCATCTTCGATCACTTTGCATTCGTCAACAGCACTAGCATGTATTCTCCATTCACCACCATGGAGGCCCATGCCCATCGCAGACGCCGACGTGTATTGAATGCGTTCCATAACAGTCGATATCCGTAGCATTCCGTTCAAATACTGGTTGCAGGTCGGACGGCCCGCAAACGGGGTAGCCCCCGCAATATGGAGACGTTTCAATGGCCAAAGGAGCATCAGCGAGAGCAGCAGCTCGTAGGCAGAAGGACAAGTGGAAGGCCAAGAGGTGGTACTCCATCAGAGCACCTCGGAATCCATGGTCTTTCAAGGTGATAGGGGAGACCA
>CAYFGC010000016.1:0-19593 GCA_964342625.1 uncultured Candidatus Poseidoniales archaeon
TGGATATGCTAGGGTAGACGTCAACCAGGCGCTTCAGCCCGTAGAGCCTGCTACCACCATCACCGGAGTACATCAGGCAGGACAGTGCCAGACCAGTCGCCAGACCGAACAGGGCGACGCCCACCAGGAGGAATCCGAAAGCCGCCTTGTCGACCCAACCCCAGTACGAGAATGCGATTACTATGGCCAGCCAGATGTATGCCTTTGCGTACTTCCCTACGACCGGTATCTCGCTCACTGGCTCTGGGAGGTCGGTCATCGTCCCCCACATCACGAATGCGACGTACGGTATCGAGGTTGCTAGTAGAATCAGGGCTCTGCTCTGGTCATCTCCGCCGGCGGACAGTTCGTCACTCAACCAGTAGTAGAGAGCGCCCCAGTATATCGCACACATGGCGATGACGCCGAACCAATTCGGGCCTCTGTTTACCATCCTCTAGCCTCCAATAGGGAGAAGCTACTCCTCTTCCCACTCACCCCAGTCTTCGCCTTCACCGGTCTCGATGGAGCCACCTGCGGCCTCCACCTTCTGGATTGCCTTGGCACTGGCCTCGTTGACCGTTATCGAGAGTGCCCTGTCTATGCTGCCCCTTCCCAGGAGCTTGTCGAATCCCATCTCGGTGAGGTTGATCGAGTCCCCCTCCGCTATCTCGGCAACCTTGCCGAGGTTGATCGAGGAGTTCACCACGCGTAGACCGGGATGGCGGTTGAATCCGTGCATCCCCCAATGCCCTGGCATGTACTTCAGCCTGGTCATCACCTTGTGCTTGTTCAGGCCGGCGTTACCCCTGCCGCCCCTCTTACCGGCTCCTCTGCCGGCCTTCTTGCCACGGCCGTGGTATCTGCTCCTTCCTCTGAATTTATTTGTCCTTGAAACCATGTTATCGCCTCAGTACATCCTCTCTGCTAGTTCGACTATCTTTTCTCCGCGGAATCCCAGCGCCCCGCCTACTGAGTATGCCCTCTTGATTCCGCCCCATCCCTTGGATCCCCTTGGAGGATGTAGCCTGAAAACTGGCTTCATCCCCTCGACGTCCTTGGTGGTGGCCTCCCCGGATGCAATAGCCTTCGAGAGGGATTTGATCGTGGAGTGCTCGCTGGCAGACTTGACCACTGAGTCGGTGACTTCGTGGTTCCCAGACATCCTCCCCCTCTCCTTGATCAGGGTGCCAATCGTATCTGCATCAACCTCCCCCCATGTGACGTAGTCCTTTACCTTCTGCAGCATTCCATCGTAGGAATCCGTCTTTGGGACTAGGACCGCATGGTTGACGCGAGTCAGGTTTAGCATCGTCATTGTGTCGCGGATCTTCTTCGTGACCCCACGGTCGCTGCGGGCTCTGATTACCAGGTATGTCATGCGTTCCTCCTCCCTATGGTGATGTGGAGCTTGTCCCTGACCTGTTCGTTGACCTTCGCTCGGCCGAGGACCTCCAATGCGTTGAAAGTGGCCTTTGCGAAGTTGATCGTGGACCTAGTCTGCCCCGAGGAGCGCGACCACACGTCTTCCACGCCGGCTAGCTTCAGGACCCTCCTTCCGTAGTCCCCGATTACCAGGCCCTTGCCTGATGGGGCTGGGAGCAGCGTCACCCTGGTTGAACCTGAGCGCCCTGTCGCCTTGAATGGGATACTGTTTCCAGGGCCCTCGGCCGATTCCCAAGACCCGTTGCCTCTGAACACTGGGATTAGGTTGAGTTTTGCCTGTGTGATAGCCTTCTGGATTGTGCTGGCTACCTCCTTTCCCTTGCAAATGGATAGTCCCACGTAACCGTCACCGTTCCCTACGGCGCATAGAACGTTGAATCTGACACGTCGGCCCGAGTCGGTCATCCTCTGGATCATGTTGACGCTGAGGACATCGTCCTCCATCTCGGGCAGTAGTGCGTCGACTATCTCCACCTCCCTGATTGGGAACCCGGTTGCTAGTGCATCCTCGTAGGTGAGGACCTCGCCATTCATGACCATGCGTCCAAGCCTGGTCCTAGGGGTCCAGTTCCTCAGGGCTGCTAGCGGATCTGGGCCGCGCCTCCTGGGTGCGTCTTCCTCCACCGGTGCGAGTGCCATTGCTAGACCCGGTGCGATTGGTGCGCCCTTCTCTTCAGCACTGGTTTCCTCCGCCATCACTTCCCACCTCCTATTGACTTCTTAGTAGTGGACACTGCCTTGGCTATGGCATCTCCGATGTGCTCACCGTTGATTCTCTCTTCCGATGGGAGGACATCCTCAGAGTGTGGAATATCCATACCCGCGTCGATCATCCCCTTCAGAGCAGCATAGGCCCTGTTTCCGGATGACGAGGCAGCCAGGCCTATGTCCATTATGGCCTGCGAGTGGCCGCTCGAAATTGCCGATGTTGCCATCGCGAATCCAGCTAGATAGCATGCGGGGACTGACTTCCTTGATGCGTCTGATGGCCACTTGTGGGAGGTCACTAGTGACTTGCCAGTGATTGATTCCAGGACTCTGTCCCCCTCTGGCTCGTAGGCCACTAGCTGACAGGTGACTTGCGTGTTCGAGACACGGACTACCGCCCTTGGTACGCCTCCTCGGAGCATCCTCGACCTCCGGTGGTAGTCGGTCTCAGCGTTTCTCCTTCTCTTGAATCTAAGTCTCTGGTTTCTTCCCTTTGCCATCACTCATCACCTCCCAGTGCAATCCCATCCAGTTCTATGTTGCTCCTCAGGTGGGATGTGGAACGGTAGGACCCGCCCTTCGCCTTTCGGTAGAAGTATCGGTACTGCGAGGGGGTAATCTTACTCTCGTCCCTGAGTTCCTTGAGGACTCTCCTCTGAGCTCTGATCTTGGACATCCACCTCTGCTTTCGGGGGCTTCGGGAATTCGCGCTACCGCTTCTCGACCCGTGGCCCTTCCTCCTCCCCTTCGACTTCTGGAATGCGGACTTGCGGGCCCTTGAGCGGCTAGTTCCCTTGATTGGCTTGGCCTTGATTATCCCATCCTCGATGAGGATTCGGACGTCATCCCTCTGGACTGCATCGGCGACTTCGCTCAGGTAGTCCGGGTTGACCCATATCCTGTGGATTCCCACGGTCTTCCCCTCCTTCCTGGAGAGGATCTCGGCTGCCATCCTCTTCTGGTTTGACAGGAACATCAGAGATCACCTCTCTTGTCTATCTGGCGACGGTTCAGGACCCTCAGGCCCAACTCGTCTGCCCTTTCGTGGATTCTTGACCTCTTTCTGTTTCCTACGCTGGATCCAATCCTCACTGCTTGCCTCTCTGGGTCGAGCCCGTCTAGGTGGTCTGCCTTGTGGACGAGGACCTCCTCGAATCCGGATGGGTGTAGCCCCCTTGCCGCAGCGACCTTGCCATAGCCTACGCGAGCCATTGGGGATCGGTACTTCCTGTTCTTCCTCATGCTCGAGTCGTCCCCCCTTGGCTTCCTGTATCCGGTCTTGGACAGTCTCCTATACCTGAACCACTCCTGCCGGCGGAACTTAGGCTGCTTCTTGCTCTGCTCAGAGCGCATCTTGAGTGCTGATTTTGTGGAGTCGTCAAGGACTGGCTTCTGCCTTGCAGTGTGCAGCTCGTCCCACTCCTCGAAGTCACCTTCGTCGTCGTAGTCGTCTTCCTCGTAGTCTCCTTCCTCGTCCGAGGTTTCTTCCTCCGAGGGTGCTTCATCTGGAGCATCCCCCCGTGGCTCCTCCTGATGGGTCTCTTCGGGGACCTCGTCGATGGTGGCCTCGCCCTCGCTTAGCCTGGAGATTAGATCTGCCTTCTTTCCGGATACGGGCAGGCCCCTTTCTCTGAGCAGTTCCTTCAACTCAGCGACTGTCAAATTATCGTATGCCATTCTCATGCCCCCTTGGAAGTGATGTATATTCCGTCCTGGAATACTCTTGGATCCCTCTTCTTGACCTTGCAGGCCTTCTCTATGTTTGCAGCAGACTGGCCCACCTTCTCCCTGTCTGCACCTGTGACGATGATGTCTGACTTCCCCTCGATCTTCACCTGTACCTCAGAAGGGGTCCATGGAAGCTTTGCGACTCTGGGGACCTTCTCACCGAGCATGTTTGTGATGGTGAACTTGTTTCCATCGACCTTGAGCGTCATGGGGAAGTGGCTGAAAACTGCCTTCAGTCGATATTCGAATCCCTCGTCGAGACCCTTCACCATGTTCCTCAGGTGAGCTGCCCATGTTCCTGCTATTGCCTTCTCAGACCTCCTTGGCAGTTTGCAGAAAACCTCTATCCCGTCATCAATCTGTCTCAGGGAGACGCTGTTGTGGTTGAATTCCCGGGAGAGGCTGTTGCCATCCTTGGTGAGAGTCACGGTGTTGCCGTCCATGCTAGCGCCCATTCCATCGGGCATGGTGATGCTGTGGGACACGATAGCTACTCTTGGCATTCTTATTCCTCCTAGAAAACATACGCGAGCAGTCTTCCGCCCACTCTCTCCTTCTTCGCTTCTGAGTGATCCATTATTCCCTGGTTTGTCGTCAGGATTAGGAGTCCGAAGTCCCTTGCAGGCAGGTACCTTGACTCCCACTTGTCGAAGTCGGACCTCTTGACCGAGTGCCTGGGCTTGATCACCCCGCACTTGTTGATCGCGCCTATCAGGGAGACTCTGAATGCCCCTCCTCTGCCATCATCTAGCTTCTCGAAATCTCCGAGGTAGCCGGATGTCTGCATTATGGACAGCATGCTGCCGAGGAGCTTGCTAGCTGGTCGCACGGTAACTTCGTACTTGCCTGAGCTCTCTGCATTGTATATCGTTGTGAAGGCATCATTCAATGGGTCAAACTGCATCTTTCATCACCTCATGAGTATTTCTTGAATCCTATGTCCGGGGCAACGTCTCGGAAGCACTGTCTGCAGAGCCTCAGGCCATGTCTTCGAATCATTCCTCTCTTTCGGCCGCAGCGCCTGCAGCCGTTGCTTCTACCAATCCTCTCCCCGTGATCGCGTGCCATACTATTACTCCTCCACAATTTTCAGTCCGAACTTTCCTGTGAACCAGTCCTTCGACTCGTCCCTACCGACTCTATGAGGGGCGGACACCCTCGACTTCCTCCTCCTCCTCCTAGATACCCTGTGACCCGGTCTCTCGAGGACGACGTTGACGTCCATTCCGAAGATCCCGATGTCGGGGTCGTACTTCTGGTCGGGGAAGTCCGTGTAGTCTGAAATGCCGAATGAGAGGTTTCCGGAGATGTCGAAGTTGTATGCCGGGAGGGTGTGGTCTCGGACCCAGAATGCATCCTTCAGGAAGGACTCGACCTTGTCATGGTCCCGTATTGTTACCTTGCACCCTATTGGTGCTCCCTTCCTAGTACCGAGGTCCCTGTTTGTCTTGGTGGACAGGGTCCTTGACGGGGTCATCCCGGTCAGTACTTCCAATACCCTCTCTGCAAGTTGGAGGCGCCTGCCTCCCTCTCCGACTCCGATGTTCACTGTCACCTTGGTGATCGAGGGGGAAAGCATGGGGTTGGATGATTCGCTCATGACTCATCCTCCAGGGGTATGTCAGTCTCCTTTCCTATGATGAATACGTAGTCCGTGATCGTCCCGAACTCCTCGAAGATTGTCTCATTCGGCTTCGATGACCTCTTGATGTCTTGGTCCTTGATTACCGCGGTCTCACCGATGTGGCTCCCCCCGATGAGGTAAGCCTTAGCGCCCTTCTTCATCTCGATGTGAGAGGTTACCTTCTGGTCTGGTAGGGATATCACTAGTGAGTCCCCTGTCTTGTAGTCTGGAGAATCGTCCATGAGGATGTTCCTGCCATCGTGCAGGTGGACCTGGGTCTTTCCACCCTTGACGGTGGTCTTTCCCTTGACCCTGCATATCTTGCTTCCTGCGGCCTTCTTAGGAATGGGTCGGTATCGAAGTTTCCCATTGGTGTCGAGGATGCATCGGTAGTTATCCTCGCCGACGGTGAGGACGTCCATCAGACCCACTCCCCGGGCCCTGTCCGTCTCCACCTTTCCATCCACCATTACGCTTCGTGCGTGAAGAATCCTCTTTGCCTCTCTCATGTTGTGGGCGACTCCAAGGACGTCCCTGAGTATGACGCCAAGGGGCATGCACATCTCTATCTGGTGGCCACTAGGGTTCGGCTTCTGTGCCCATATGTTGGTCTTCCTAGTCAGTGGCCATGTCCTAGGCATTACTAGCCTCTTGTGGTGACTTCTGCTCATTCTGAGTCACCCCCTGTGGACCTATCGACGATCCTCTTGATTCTTACTGGATCGCCCTCGAAAAGTTTCGTCACCACGACGTTTGATGGGTTTACAGGGATGGCTTCTTCCTTCCCATCGGCAGTGGTCTGAGTCAGACCGTCGACGAAGATGGTGCCTCTCTTTGTGTCTACTGATGCGACCTTGGCCTTCACGCCCGCCCTTCCTCTTGGCTGTCCGAGCCTCTTTCCCCTGGAGTCTGCCTTGACGCTGTTGGGGTGGCTGAAGTCCCCTCGGGTGACTTCCACCTCGTCTCCGACCCTGATGGTCACTGAACGTACCTGCCTTAGGTCTGGGTCATCGGAAATTAGTCGGGCCCGAATCCTCTTCCTCTTCACGTGAGTAGGGGCATCCCTCTGGGACATTCTCTGCTTTCCTGCTTTCTTGCTAACCATTCTAATCACCTATACTATCTGTTTGGCCGTAGCCGCTATCCTTGGCCACCTCTCGGCAGCTTCCCTACTCACTGGTCCTTTGATGTCTGAACCCTGTACGTCGCCTCTTTCGTTCGTTATTACGCAGGCGTTGTCCTCGAACTGGACCCATGTTCCATCGACCCGTCTGAATGGTCTCGACTGGCGCACTATCACTGCTGTGTATATCTGACGCCTGGTCTCCGGGGTACCTCTCCTGACAGTGACCCTGATCATGTCGCCGACGCCCGCTGATGGGTACCTCCTGGCTACCCCTCCCTTCTTCAGAACGGTGATGAGCTGGACGACCTTGGCGCCTGTGTTGTCGACGCACTCGAGTCTTGCCTGTGTCGGAAGACCGGAGGTCACCCTACCTGCTATGCCCTTCATTAGTTCGCCCCCTTCTCGATTACGCAGAACTTCACAGTCTTGGAGAGGGGCCTGCATTCCATGATGCGGACGTTATCTCCCGGGGCTAGTTCTCCTATGCAACTTGGCAGGTGGGCCGAATAGCGTCTGGTGCGCTTCTCGTACCTCTCAAACTTCTGCATATACCGTGTAGTCTCCCTCTCGACGACTACTGTGTCAGTCATCCCCTGCGAAGAGACGACACCGCTGATAATCTGTCCACGGAGCCTCAGTGTGCCATAGAAAGGGCAGTTCTTGCTCCCATCCCATTCTCCCTCTGGCTTGTTGACGTCTACACCTATGTCTCTCATTTCATGACCTCCTGTATGCCTTTCCGATCCTTTCCTCGGGCCTCTGCCCGACGAGAGTGCCGTCGATCTCCTCGTCATCGATTGTGAATCTGATAGTGTCCTTGGCCAGAGTGACTTCCTTGCTACCGGTATTGACTAGTATTGTACGCCTGGTTTCGTCCATCACCATGCCTGACATGCCCACTAGGGTCGGGTCGGTGGAATCTGTGACCTGGATGTTCCTGGAGAGCCAAGATTGGTTGGAAATCTGACTCATTCAGCGCACCTCCACCTGGTAGCCATTCTGCTCGAGAACCCTAGCCGCCTTCTTCTTGTGATCCCCTTGAAGTTCGATGGTTCGGCCCTTGACCGTGCCTCCACTGGCGCATGCTCCCTTCAGTATCTTTGCCAGCTGGCCGATGTCGATTGCGGTGTCCTCTATGCCCTCGACCATGGTGACCATCTTTCCGTATCTTCTCCTAACCACTGAAATCACCGCCTTCTGCTGTTCTTTGGCTATCTCCTGACAGATACATAGGTCATCTGGAAGCGCACACATGTTGCAAATTCCCGCCAAATCACTCCTCCTTTTCCTGTTTCATCTTGGTTAGAAGCCTTGCAATGCTCCTTCGAGTCTGCTTGTATGCACCCGAGTTTGAAGCGGATCCTCCGAGTGCCTGCTGAGACCTGAGCTGCAGCATCTCGTCTCTGAGCTCACCTAGGGTTATCTCTCTCTGCTCTTGGTTCATATCGTCAATCTCCTTGGAGCTGATGTGTGACATTTCACTCCTCCTCCCTTGCTGCCCTCTCGAGGGCTTCCTCTAGGTCAAGAGGGACGAATCCTGATGCCTCTACTAGTTCGGGTAGTCCAGACTCGCTTCTCTCTTGGATAGTGATCTCGTGAGGGAGCTTTGACCCTGGTCTCATGATCCTAACGGTGCAGCCAACTGTTCCCAGCTTCTTCACAGCGGTTGAGAATCCGACATCCATAAGCTGGAGGGCAGTCTCACCGCAGTACTTGATGTGCCCCTTCTGGAACTTCTCGACTCTGTGCCTTGCGCCGGTAATCTTCCCACTGAGGGTGACGATGCAACCCCTTGCTCCAGCATCCATTATGTTCTGAACGGTGCTGTGTCCGGCCCTTCGGAAGAACCAGCCCCTCTCTAGTGAGCTTGCTAGTCTGCTGGCCATGACCTGTGCATTTGTTCTTGATTCTCCTATCTCCTCGACTTCGAGCTGTGGGTTGGTCAGGTTGAAGTCCTCCTGGAGACGGCGCTGAAGATCGTGGATGACCTTGCCCCTCCTCCCTATAACTCGCCCCACTTGCTCTGCTTGCAGGGTTACCTTGGTCCCCTCAGGCGTTCTGTTGAATGTTAGTCCGCCGAAGCCTGCCCTCTCTGTCTCCTTAAGCAGGTACTCTCGGACGAGTTGCCTCTCGACGTTGCGATTGATCATCTTCTGGATTGTGTTCTCCTTCATGCAATCACCTCAGAAATCATCTTCTCCCATATCCTCATCATCCTCTCCGAAGTACTCTAGGAAAATTTCCAGATTGACTTGGTAGTGGTTGCTAGGAGTCGCCCTTCCTTGCGCTCGAGGCCTCATATTCCTGGAAACCTGGCCACGATGTGCGGCTACGTGCGTGATCACCATGTCCTCGGCATCGATATCATCGAATCGCTGTCTTGCGTTGTCCATGGCGCTGTTGATTAGCTTGATGAATTCGCGAGAAGCCTTGTTTGGGAACTTGCCCGGCCCCATCTTGCCCTTTCTGTGGCCTGCCATCGTGTTACCGCCTCTTCCCTTTCTGGACCTTCTTTGGTACGGTATTGCTCTCTTCTTGGCAACGACGTCCTCCAGGTAATCCCTCGCGACTTCCGCGTTCATGCCCCTGATTGCCTTGGCAATGTGATAGCAGTGCTTGTGGTGGCAGTCCAAGTTGACTGCCCGGGCAGTGACTAGGTTGGATCCCTCTAGGAGTTGGGTGTATCCGCTCTGCGACCTTCCTGCTCTCCTACTCATTCATTTCACCTCACTTTAGTGCCACGTGCTGGGAAGATCTGGTTGCACCCACACCAGGTCCGGTGTGCGTTACTGACTTCCTTGTAATTGCGAATTCACCCAATGCGTGTCCAATCATTGGGGGTATGATGTCCAAGTTGACGAATTTCTGCCCGTCATGAACTCCGATTGTGGTTCCCACCATCTCAGGTAGGATGTACATGCCTCTGCAGTGTGTTCTCACGGTCTTTCCGTTACTGTTCCTGATTCTCAAAAGGAGTTTCTCGCACTCTTCGCTGAGGCCCCTCTGCAGGGATCTCTTGACTCTTGATGGCATCAGAGTGGCGATAGATATGGCATCCGGGTCGTAGTCGTCGTTCTCTGGCTCACTACTGTTTCCCCACGGGTATAGTGGGATGTCCTTCAGCTCGTCGATAGTGTAACCTCTCCAGAGGAACTCCTTCTTCCTTCTCTCGGATATCTTCGATCTCCTCTTCCTGGCCTGGCGCCTGGCCATCTTTGCTGTCCTGAACTGCTTCCTCTTCCTAGCCATATCATCTACTCCTTCTTCGACCTTCCACGACCGGTACGCCTAGGCGCGATGTTCCCGACCTTCTGACCGGGTGGTGAGTTTCTGCTAACTGAGCTTGGGCCGTGCACAGCCTGGTGGTTACCGCCGCCGTGAGGGTGGTCTACTGGGTTCATTGCGACTCCGCTGACTGTCGGGTACTGCTTACCTCGTGCTCTGGCCCTATGATGAGCTGCTCCTGCCTTGAGGAGGGGCTTCTCGGTCCTGCCGTGACCACCGAGGACGCCGATGGTAGCCCTGCACTTCGCAGGGAGGTCCTTCGTACTCCCACTGGGCATGATGATTCTGACGTAGTCCCCCATTCTGGTGTCTATCATCGCTGAGTTACCTCCTGATCGGGCTATCTTGCCACCATCTCCGGGGCGCAGTTCGATATTGCAAATCTGAGTACCCTCTGGAATCTGGCTCAGAGTGGTGACGTTTCCGGGCCTCAGCGAGACCTTGTCGCCGAATGCGACTGTCTGACCCACTGACATGCCTTCTGGTGCTCCCAGATGTGCTATTTCCCCGTCCTCGAACTTCACCTTGGCTAGGGGAGCGGTGTGAGCCGGGCTGTGAACAAGGTCAATGACCTCTGCAATCTCGCCATTGACTCTGGGAAGCCTGTTAGCGGCAGGGAATCTGTGGCTGGAAACCTTGTTCTTGGGGCTTGAACCCTGTCTCTGTGAACGTGTCCTCTTGCCCATGATATCACCTTCTAGAACGCTCCGAGTTTGAGCGCGGCCTCCTCTGCGTCGTATCCATCTGCTAGACGGATGCTGGCATGCTTGCCAGTTCTGTTGATTCGAACGTTTACCTTGGAGACCTTGACCTCTAGGAGAGCCTCTATTGCCTCTTTGATGTCCTTCTTAGTCGCCTCCCTTCTGACAATGAACTCGATTCTGTTGTTGTTCTCCCTGTGGCCGCCTTCTGGGTCGGCTATCCTCCTTGCTTCGAGGGTCTTCTCTGTAATCCAAGGCATAATTATCACGTCATATGGATCCATCTTAATCACTCCAGGGACTCTATTGCTGACTTCGTCCAAACCGTTAGCCTTCCCATGTCTCCCCCGGGCGCGAGGTCTTCGGCACACAGATCCTTTGCGGTGACCACGTCGACACCTGGGAGGTTTCGAGCGGCCTTTTCCAAGCCTCCCTTCTGAGCGACTACCAAAAGTACACTCTTTGGCGTCCTATACTTCCTGCCCCTCATTGTTCCCTTTCCAGCTCTGATCGACCTGCCGCTCTTTGAGCGGTCGAGGTCTGCGGAGATCCCTAGGCCCTCCATCATCGCAACGAACTTTCTAGTAGAGTACTGTGTGGGTATTGACTCGATTTCATACTTCTCGTCCGAGCCGTCTCTTGACTCTACGTATCCATCGATGATGATTGGGAATCTGAGGCTCTCGTCGAACTTGTGGCCCCTGGAGGAAACTGTGCTCGAATCACATGATGCTGCGATTGCAGAGTCACGAGCTATCTTCTTCTCGCGGGAGTTGATCTTCTGGGACCATTCCTTGTCCACCTTTGGTCCGTGGGCCCTTCTACCCCCACGGGTATGTGGGTTCTGAGCACCGGTCTTCTGTCCGGCCTTCCTCATTATTCTGGAGACACCACGTCCTTTGCCCCACCACTCCACGGAGTGCTTCATACCTGGCTGAGGAGCACGCTTTCCGCCATGTTCCCTGTGCCCGTAGGACTGCCTCCTGTTTGCTCTTGAAGCATGTACAGCAGAACGTACTAGATCCTCCCTGATCTGTGAAGTGAATGGGGATGGAAGTTCGATGGCCTTGCCGTCTTTGACCTCTACTGCGAACGTTTCTGCCAATAGGCCTGCGTCCATCTCCTCTTGGACTACAGAATTAACCAAATTGTACGCCTTAGTCTTCATTATCTCACACACCCTGCTTACTCGAGGTGCTGACGTACGTAACGTCCACCTCTCCTACGACCTTCCTCGGACGAGTTGGGTCCCTGAATCTTAGAAGCCTCTTTGCTGGCCCTGGGAGGCTTCCTTGGATTATCATGTAGGGATTTCTGACTTCGCCGTAGTTCAGGAAACCGCCGGCTGGAGTTATCTCCGATTCCTCGGGTTTTGAAATCCTCAAGATCTTCTTGTTCAACTCAGTCCTCTTGTGGTAACCTACTTGACCGGCCTGTCTGATTGTCTTTCTGACGTACCCAGTACCGAAGTCCCCCATGTTACCTCCCTGGCGCCTCCTCTTGCTGTTCTTGTGGCTAAGTAGCTTAAGCCCGAACCTCTTGATCGAGCCTTGCCAACCCTTGCCCTTGGTGACTCCGACGACATCTATCTCTTGTCCAGCTTCGTAGATGTCTTCGACGCCGACCTGGCCCCCAAGGCGCTCCATTGCCCAGTCTAGTTTTGCATCTATGTCTCCACCAGTTAATCCTATCTCCATGATCTCGGGGGTCTTCGAAGGGACACTTCGAACTAGGTCTGGTTGAGTGCAAACTATCAGACGGACCTCTGTTAGGTCCTGTTCTCTAAGGGAGTTCAATGCTTCATCCGATGGCTGGGACTGCCTCTTTGGAATCCTTCCTCCGCGGGTCGCTGGCTTTCTCCCCTCCTCGACATCCCTTTCTCCGCGAGTCTGGTTTGCTAGTCGTGGGAATAGGTTGCTGGGGGATTCTTCGGAAATGTCGGTCCAAACTTCTCCTGCTGTCTGCTTTCCGTATGGAGTCATCTTGTAACCCCTGACTGCTAGAACGTTCAATGGAGGGGTCTCGACTACGGTTACTGCCTTCCTTACTTCCTGTCCTGCAGAGGTAGATTTCGGGTTTGTGTCCCTCATCAGTATGTGTGTCATCCCTGCCTTCCAACCCGCGAATCCCTGAACCCTGACCTCGGATGATTCTGTTTCTGGCCAGGATGTGATTCTTGCGAATTGACGGATGGCGCGCTTTCTAGGGCCATAGCCCATGCTACCACGGCGGGGTTTGGATCGGTCTGCCATTGCATTTCCTCCTGTATTCCGAAATTGGCCGCAAGCGGCCAATGCCGGGCCAACTACGCCATGGAAGCACCGTGACACCGGGCCAAATCCGCGAATGCGGAGGTGGTTTGTGGGATGCTAGTCAGAGCCCTTTGGTGTCTGGTACCTCACGTAGTGAGCGGCCTTGCGACAAACATACCCTATTTGAACGAATCGGGGTGCCAAAAGCACACACCTAAGGGGTTGCGAAGGCGAAAAATGCAAATGCAACGATTTTGAACCCTGACTTCAGAGGCCCCTGTCCGTGCCCCCATATGTTGCCCATCCGGGATTGGTTTCAGAAGCAGTTCAGGCTAGGGCATACCAACTGCAGGCAGTAGATGATGCCTTAGCTGGATCGTTGCTGCTGATATTGCCTACTGCTGCAGGAAAGACCGCTGTGGCATGGATGTCCATAGTCGAGAGATTGGAGAGGGAAGGCGGTTGGGCCTTGGTAATCGCCCCGACTGTTGCTCTGTCGAATCAGCATCTGGAAAACGCAATACTTGTTCTTTCGAACGTTGCCGAATTGAGCCCAATTTCACTTAGTGGACAGCAGGCAGCGTCCAAGAGGCCAGAACTATGGAAGGGATCTAGGCTGGTGTTCGCAACCCCTCAGGTCGTCAGAAATGACGTTAGTAAGGGGGTTCTTTCTCTGGCGGATTGTAGCATTCTTGTTGTAGACGAGGCACATCATTGCACAGGGGAGCACGCTATGGCAGAGGTTGCCGATATGTACATCTCCCAGTCCGATAATCCATTGATTCTTGCAACTACGGCAAGTCCCGGATCTAGAAGGGACCAAGTTCAGGAGATATGCAGGAGATTGGGCATTCAGAAAATCCACATGAGGACGAAGGAGGACCCGGCGGTGGCGGAGTTTCTCTCTGAGCTAGATGTTGAGGAAGTGAGTGTGGAGGTTCCTGGAGAAATCATAGAGCTAGCAGAGCCGTTCAAGATTTGGCAAGAGGGGATAGTAGACAGAGAACGTAGGAGTGGTAGGTACGTTATGCCGGGTGCGATCAATCAAGCCGGTTTATCTAATGCAATGGAACGGGCCCAAGCCGCCATTGGCAGAGGGGACACGAGTGGTTTCAGATCATCTTCACAGATAGCCACTGCGATGAGGCTGCATCATCTGATAAATCACCTCCTTTGCCAGGGAATAGGTGCATCTAGGCATTTCCTCTCGAGGATGGAGGAGGAAGAGGAGAAGAGCAAATCTTCGAGAGATTTCCTCAGGGATGGGAGAGTAAGGGGCCTGTCGTCCACGCTCAAGGGCATGGTCGAGAACCATTCCAAGGTCGGAGCGGTTAGGAGGATTGTCAGGGATAGGATTCGAAGGGACAAGGATTCGAGAGTCATCGTATTCGCTAACTACAGGGACACTGTGGAAGCACTCCAGGTGGCTCTTTCTGACCTTGAAGGGGTCAGGGCGATTCAGTTCATCGGACAGTCTCGCCGCTCAGGATCCGGTGGCCTAACTGCGAAACAGCAGATATCCAGGCTCTCCGAGTTCAGGGAGGGGAGGGCCAATGTCATGGTTGCTACTTCGGTGGGCGAAGAGGGTTTGGACATCCCCAGCGCTGACCTCGTCATATTCTACGAACCGGTATCTAGCGAAATCAGAACCATCCAGAGGAGAGGAAGGACTGGCAGAAGAAGGCAGGGGGAGGTAGTCGTACTTGTTGCCCGGGGCACAAGGGACGAGAGGGCCAAGGAATCTGCTAGGAGGAAGGAGGAGTTCATGCACAAGGCTGCTAGGAGAGTGGCTAGGGAGCTTCCTGGCAGCCCTCACAAGGATCTGTCGAACTTGGAGAGTTTCTCAGTATCATCAGAAGGAGCAGTCTGCTCAGCGGCTGAATTCGTCCTCGAAACAAGAGAGCGTCACAGAAGTGAGCTTTCTGGCGCCGACACCACCCCTGCCAAGGAACCCAGTGAGACTTCCAAGGTTGACCTGCCCCCGGAAAACTTCAGGCCAGCGGGGCAGACTGGACTTGACCAGTTCTAGTCCCCGATTACGGCGATCCTCGTTCGGAGCTGGGCTAGGCGGTTGTTGTAGTGCCCCATTGCGAATGCGAGCATCTCGGTCAGGTGGATTACCGGGATGTTCGTGGAAATTCCAGTTGCCCTGCCTGCCTTGCCCTGGTAAACGTCGAGTGCTGTGTGGGAAAGGGTGCAAGCGCTGACTATCATCGCCGCCCCCTCGGACTTCGCATCGTCGATAGTGGATGCGATCTGGCGAAGGACCGTGGCCTCCTCCGAGAAAAGACCCGGGACGCCCACGCTTTGGGTCCTGCTCTCCCATAGAATCGGTTCGCCACCCAGTGCTTTGATCAGCATCTCAAGGTATTGAGGGTCGAAAACGTCGTCTTCGCCGCAGGCTCCCTTCTGCTGCATGTTTGGGCCGTAAAATCCAGCAATCGGGAAGTCTATCGTGTTGCGAACCTTCTCCCCGACCTTGTCCAAGCCAATCTCGTCGACGATGACATGGAGCAGGTGATGGACGCCCAGGTCGCCAGTCATGGTGAGCCCTGTGGTTCGCTCCAGAACCTCGTTGGTCTTTTCCATGAGAAGGGGGTCTGCCTTCAGTCTGGCGAGGTCCTCGTTGAGGTTCCCGGCCGTGGCTGCACATGGGGTCATGATGTCCGCACCCATCGATTCGGCTATCGCGAAGTTTCTGGCATTCAGGGTCACTTGTAGTAAGTCGTTGGCTTGCCTGATTATCCCCGCTCCGCAGCTAGTAGCTCCATTCATTGGCAATAGTTCGATCCCAAGGGAGCGGGCAGTCGGCTCCATTGTCTGGGAAACCTCGGTGGCACTGCTGTGTGCGATGTTTCCAGGGTGGTATGCGTACTTCAGCGCCATCAGAACCTACCATCCATCTCGTTGAATATCGCAACTACCTCGTGATGGTTATCCACGGAGGAGTTAAACTGCTTGGGCATCTTTCCTATTCCGGCTGGAGGGGCCACCATACCCAGCATCCCGTTGAACATGTTGCCACCGGTCCTTGTGAAGCCCAAGACCATTCGAGCAGTTACTCCAGAGAATAGGTTCCCGAGAAGCGCGAACGGCCCTAGTGCTTGCCTGTAGATTACTGTGTCATTGACCATCCCGCTACTCTTGACGGTCCAGGTGTACCACCAAACGTGCTTGCCGTGCTTACCGTTGAATCCGTCCCCTGTTAGTACTGAGTTCTTCGCGTCTAGAAGTGACTCGGAGACGGCTCTGGGGACTGAGGATTGGCGGTTTATCGATGCAAGGTCGGTCTCGGCCTTAATCCCATTAGGGGAGGATAGCATTTTGTCGATTTCCTCAGCCTTGGATGGGGATGTACGGGGGTCATTTCTCCTAGACCATGTGGATGCGATTACTGCAGGGCCTAGGTACCCATTTGCATGGGGAACTGCATCGGAACTAGAGTGGAGGATGTTCTGGCTTCCGAAGTCCCTCATCGAGTGTAAACTTGTGGCGATAGCGGGGTCCATTGTACCCATCACGCCTTGTGGGGTGTTGGCTCCCTCCCTTGTAGCTGCGACCATCCATGGGTCGCTCGATTCCCTCTTCCTCTCTAGCGACCACGGGTCTATGGCCAAGTCCCTGATTACCTCGAATCCTGGAAGAGGCTCGATCCGCAGTGAGACTGATCCTTCCCTCATGGGTGCGACTGAGTCGAGACGGCAGAGTCCTGGTAGAACTAGTCGGCCATTGATTGAAACGGCGGTATTAGAGTCATCCGGGGAGCCGTCCCGGAATGTAAGGGTCCCATCTTGGGATGTCTTGAGGGTCCTGAGGACCTCCAGCACAGACATGTGCCCGGGTAGCGAGCAAAGCCACGTATCTGTGCCTGTGCTGGACGTCTCTGGGTCGTACCTGAATACGCTTACGCTCGCCTGTACGGGTTCGGATTTGGCATCGGGAACGGAAAAGCCGTCCTCTCCCTCTGCACCGGTTGGAGAGCCACTGGCGTACATCTTGATCGTGTCTACCATTTCCTCGTGGAATTGGCCGGTGCTGTCGACGGCAGCTAGTGCGGGAAGGGCGTCCAGTAACCACTCGGCCGCGGGTGCGTCAAAGTCAACGTCACAATCTAGTCGGTCAATGATTCGTGTGGCTCCTAGTTTCTCGAATTGGCCGTCCCAATCCTTGCCCGATTGGCAGAAGAATTCGTAGCTCGTGTCACCGAGAGCGCAAATTGCGAAGTGGACTCCATCTAGGCGGGAAGCAGCATCGGAGATTGAGAATTGCCAAAGGTCCTCGGCGTTGTCGGGCATCTCCCCCTCCCCCCATGTGGAGCACACGATTAGCACCCTCTTCTTCCCCGATAGTGAGTTGAAGTCGAATCCATCCATGTCATGGACTTCCCCCTCGAGACCGTATGACTTTGCATCCTTGGCTATCTTGGAAGCGAGGCCCTCTGAGTTTCCTGATTGAGAGCCAAACAGAAGTATTAGCGACCTGTCTCCCGTGGAAAGTAGTCCCTCCAAGTCTCCAGTACTAGTTTCGACCGCGGATTCTGCGTCATCTTCAGCAGGGGTTTCCTCGGATTCGAGGATGGGACCCTCTTCCGAAGAGGTCGTTGACCCAGTTCCAGATGATGCTATCAGGGAAAGGGCATTGGTAGTGAATTCTGCAGCTGGATCGTCGTATTCGACATCACAGTCGACCCTGTCCAGAAGCCTAGTTGCCCCTTGCTTCTCGAACCAACCATCCCAGTCCTTTCCGGACTGGCAGAAGAATTCGTAGCTCGTGTCACCGAGAGCACAAACAGCGAATTTGCAACCGGACATTGAAGGTGGTGAGTCTCCGTTCGCCGCTTCCCAGAGGTCTACGGCATTGTCAGGCATCTCGCCCTCCCCCCACGTGCTGCAATAAATCAGGATGTTCTGGAAACTGGGAAGGTCTCCGAGTTCGACTTCGTCCATCCCCTTAACGGAGGGCGTCAGGCCCAGTGATTTTGCCTGTTTCTCAGCTATGGTAGCCAAGTCTTCGGAGTTTCCTGACTCTGATCCGAATAGTATCAACAGAGGGGGGGCGGACAAGACATCACCTACCCAGCCTTAGGCTGGGTATTCACCTCGACCATAATCCGATTATTGAATATGCTCATCGGACAAGCTGTGACAGTGGTTAAAATTAGGTCGCTCACATGTCCATTGCATCGAAGTCTTCGGGCATTGGACCTGCTCCCTTGCTAGAGATCACGTCGTCTATCCTCAGAATCATCACTGCTGTCTCGGAAGCGCTCTGAATCGCTTGCTCTACAACACGACTGGGTTCGAAGACCTTGGCCTTGGCCATATCTACCACTCCTCCCTTGTATACGTTAACCCCGTGGGTTGACTTGCCCTCAGAATGAGCCTTCCTCAGATCGATTATTGTGTTCACAGGATCGAGTCCGGCGTTCTCGGCTAGTGTCCTGGGGATTACCTCCAGGGCACTGGAGAATGCCTCTATCGCCATCTGTTCCCTGCCACCGGTTGACTCTGCAAATAATCTGAGATCTCTGCTGAGTGCGGCTATCACGGAGCCGCCCCCAGTTAGCACTGCACCATCTTCGTGGGCTACTGCGACTACTCCGATCGCATCCTCGAAGGCTCGCTTCACCTCATCGACAACATGCTCGGTTCCTCCTCTCAGGAGTACGGAGACGCTCTTTGCCTGGGGGCACCCTTCAACGAACACCATGTCCGAGTCCCCGATCTTCCGCTCCTCCACCTTGGAGGCTGAACCGAGATCGGCTGGGGAGAGGTCGTCCAGGTTGTTTACAATCCTTCCCCCAGTGGCCTTTGATAGGGCTTCCATGTCGCTCTTCTTCGCCCTTCTGATTGCGAATATTCCTGACTTTGCCATGTAGTGCTGGGCCAAGTCATCTATTCCCTTCTGGCAAATTACCGTGTTTGCCCCGCTTTCGACGATTTTGTCCACTAGGGACCTCAGGAACTGCTCCTCCTCGTCAAGGAACTGGGAAAGCATGTTTGGATCCGTAATCTGTATCTTCGCGTCGACTTCTGTCTTCTTCACCTCGATGGCGGAGTTTACAAGAGCGATCTTAGCATTGGCCACACTCCTGGGCATGCCGCTGTGAACCCTCTCTTTGTCGAGGATGATTCCGTCGACCAGGGAGCTGTCCCTAATCGATCCTCCTTGCTTCTTCTGGACCTTGATGTCGTCCAAGTCGACAATCACCCCGTCGTCGTCCTGTGCAACCGACAGGACGGCCTTCACGCTGATGTCCGAGAGGAATTCCTTCACGGCGCCAGTGCTCTTTCCGGTCAGTGCAGTCTTGGCGACTTCTGTGAGCATCTTTTCGTTGACCCCTGAACCATGTGTTTCGATCAGTTCAACGGCCTTGTCAGAAGCCAGTCTGAAACCCTCGCAGATTACGGTTGGATGGACGTTCTGATCGACTAACTCTTCGCTCCTCTTCAGGAGTTCGCCGGCTATCACTACGGCACTAGTTGTACCGTCGAAGCAGTGCTGTTCCTGCGTCTTTGCGATTTCGATAATCATCTTGGCTGCAGGGTGCTCGATTTCCATCTCCTTCAGAATTGTAGCTCCGTCGTTGGTAATTACCACGTCCCCCATTGAGTCGACGAGCATCTTGTCCATGCCCTTCGGGCCGAGTGTTGACCTTACTGCGTCGGCTACTGCCTTTGCTGCGGCGATGTTGTTGCTCTGGGCGCCCTTCCCACTAGTCCTGGTTGTTCCCTCTTTCAGAAT
>CAYFGC010000017.1:0-19369 GCA_964342625.1 uncultured Candidatus Poseidoniales archaeon
GGGTTCCCACGTTGGCAACGTGGGGTGATAACCGCTACACTACACTCGCGCACTCTTTGCAAACCAGACTGGCTTTTCTAAGCGTCGGTATAACTCCCGACTAGGTTTGAGACCAGTATTCGTATGGCATCTCTTGTTTTTCTGTAGACTTCCTTCTCCCTCCCATGGGGATCTTCCAAACCCCAGTCCTCGTCTATTGGAACAGCAGGACAGCTCACTCCACATCCCATGCTGATAATCGCATCGTATTCCCCGGGGTATACAGAGTCGATTTTTTTCGGCCGTAGGTCAGAGGTATCAACCCCAATCTCCTCGAGTACCTCTATTGCATATTTGGCGACTCGACCTGATTCTGGTGCATGAGTCCCAGCCGAAGCAGCCTCATGCCCGAGATCCCTTGCAATCCCTTCAGCCATCTGGCTTCGACAGGTATTCCCCACGCAAACGAATAAGAGACGCACCAAACACCCTGTTTCAGAGTCCCTAATTAACCAATTGACATATAGCCTATAGAGTAAATCAATCAGAATAGGTTTCAATAATATCCCATCAAACGGGGTGATATGTCGGACTCTCCAGTGTCCCATCATAAGTCCGGCCCCCCCTCAGAATCCCCCGATGCAGATGCATCCAACGAGCAGAGGGCTCAGATGGAGCAGGCATACCAACAGATGCAGAGGAAGATGAGAATCAGCAAGATGGATGAGAATATCAAACACAAGATAATGGTTCTATCAGGAAAAGGAGGAGTCGGGAAATCAACTGTGGCCACGGGATTAGCCCTTTCCCTAGCTCGCCAGGGAAAGAAGGTCGGACTTATGGATATAGACATCACAGGGCCAAACGTACCAAAGATGCTCGGATTGGAGCAAGCCGATTTGAACGTCGAGGAAGGGCAGATTCACCCTGCTGATGGTCCAAGCGGCTTGAAGGTGATCTCTATGGCTTTCTTGCTGGAGGATCCGGATAAACCTGTAATTTGGCGTGGCCCGATCAAACTCGGCGCGATCCAGCAGTTCATCGGAGATGTTGCCTGGGGGGAGCTGGACACCCTGATCATCGACTTCCCCCCAGGGACAAGCGACGAACCTCTTACCGTTAGTCAAAGCCTTCCAGGAATAGACGGGGTGGTGATAGTCACGACACCTCAGGAAGTAGCTCTCCTCGACAGTCGAAAATCCATCAACTTCGCCAAAACGATTTCTGTCCCAGTTCTGGGAGTAGTTGAGAACATGAGGGGATATACTCTGAGGGGAACATCCACACCCAACTCCAAAATCTCAGTAATGGGGCCGGGAGGGGTGCCAATCGAATGCCATTCCGATGAGGATGGAAATTGGGAAATGACTCTTGATGTGTTCAAGTCGGGAGGTGGGGAAGAAGCATCGAAAGAGATGGGGGTTCCATTTCTCGGGTCTCTTCCATTCGATCCAGGAATTGTCAGAGGGGGTGACGATGGGGTCCACAGAATAATCGCCGAGCCAGAAGGAGAAACTGCAAGAGCCTTCGAATCGATAGTCGAAAGCGTTATCGAACAACTCGACAAGGGCTCTCAGCGTACTCTAAGGATTATCTGACACCCTAATCTTTGCGTTGGCTTGATGACATAGTCTCACTCCCACAAGGTCGTAATGGTTGCTGAAACAGGCATCTACATCACCTGGGTGACTGGGGCTATTCTGATTAGTATAGCAATGATGCCAATTTTCAAACCACCATTTGCAAGGATCAGCGCTGATGGTTTCATTGACATGTTCAGAAGATACTGGGCACATATGATAGTGGTCTTCTCGGTCTACCTTTGGAAGGATTTGCTGGATGGCCTTGACAGGATATTGATGGCCAATACGCAACTAGACATGACCTTCCTAGTATACGCAATAGAGGGGGACTCAGTCCTTTGGGTGCAGGAAGGGCTGAGGAGCGAACTACTGGACGTTTTCATGACCCATTTCTACGTCATGGGATTCATGACTGCAACCTTCGCTTCTTTTGTCTATCCGATTTACTTCGATGACAGGCACATGGCTGACAGAGTATCCCTTTCGATGTTCTGGGTGTACGTACTAGCGATTCCATTCTACTTGTTCCTCAACGTCAAGGTTACCGGGAACTATGTAGAAGGAATGGAGACAATTGCATATGATTTAACTCCAGAGATTCATAATTGGTTCAATCGGATTGACCCATTCACCAATGGGATGCCAAGTTTGCACATCGGTCTGCCGTTTGCAATTTGGCTCTCGATGCACAGATGGGACGAGGATGGGAGGTGGGAGAGGTTCCGTATTTTCCTTATCTTCTTCATAGGATTGACTTCTGTATCGATTGTTTACCTGGGGATTCACTGGTTCGTTGACATTATTGGGGGGATGATTATCGCAATCTTGGCAGTGAACATCACTGCAAAGACGCATGAACCAATCTGGCGAATCGCCGACGAGAGGCTATTCACAAGGAGACTAGCCCGAACCCTCGAAGACCCCCGAGGATCCATACAGAGAACCCTGCACTCATGCATCAAGACTCTTGATCCTGTCAGGGAACCAGGCAAGAATCAAACGGGAGCAATCATTCTTTCTCTCATCTTCTTGACCGGCTCGGTTCTCCTATGGGACGTAACACACCAGAAGATCTCCATAGAAGAGGCCGACTCTCCCACATCTGCATCCGGTTCCGGAGAATGGCTTGTTTGGGTGGAAGAATCAGAAGACGGAGTGGAGATTACCGCAGGAAACGTGACTTCACAGACCAATAGGACCGTCGGAGGACAGCAATGGACAGCAGCTCCTGGTGTTGTTTCATCTGGCACCAGTTTCGTGATTTTCGATAATCATAGTGCCGATTATTTCGAGCACAACCAGGATTCTGGCGTCCTCGAACCGATTTTCACAGAGAGTTTTGAAGAGGAAATTGTCGACATAGCCATCCTCATCGACTCAAATGGTGCCGAGCATCTTGGAATACTATCGCAAAATAGCCTCCAATTAATCGATACTTCGGACAAGTCAATAGAAATTGTAGAATTGAATACCAACTCTTCTGTTGTCGCTTCATCAGGAGCTCTCATCGCAATCTCAGAAAAATCGGAATTCGGACCTCTCGTCAATATCACTTCCATTGACTCCGAACTCACAATTTCCATCCCACTAGACCCCAGGTCTTCGGACCGAATCGAAGATTCAATAATCAACTCGGGAACCTACCTTGATTTCCAGAACTCTACAATTGTAGACCTAGTGATGGACTCAAACTGGCTTGTAGCCACTGTTGACGTCGGCCCATTCAATAGAACCGTACTGGTCGACACTCTCTCAATAAATCAGACACTCATTTCCAACCCCCGTTGGGACTCCTCATCCCCCAGCATAGGGGATGGCAGAGTCGCTTTCCTCCAAGTGACTAGGGACGACATCCTATCGTCCTCAAGCTCCTCCCAGAGGAACAACGATGTCTACGTTCACGAGTTGGAATCCGGAGAAACCAAGCAGTACACCTTTGATGAAGGAATCTCACAGACTCAGCCACAGATATTGTTGGAGAGGTTAGCTTGGATAGAAATCAATGACGATGGGGAAAAGGAGCTCCAACTATTCTCGTTCACCGACACAATAGAGCCTAGGAACTCACTACTGCTGCAGGCCTCTATTCTAGCGATGATTCCGCTGATTTTCTTATGGACGCTACAGTCATACAGCACCGAGAAGATCACTCAGCGAGTCTGAACATCTCGTCCAGGCTTTTCGCGGCTCTCTTGAGTGTCTCTTCTGATATTTCTATGATCTGCTCTGGATAGGGATCAATCAGTGCCTGAAGGATGTCCTCCAACTGTGTCTTCTTCATGTGCCTGCACATCACGCATGCCCCCATTAGGTTCAGACTATCCTCCGTCTCAGCTAGGACTCTGTCAGCAGTTCCACACTCGGTAATTAGCATCATGTCCCTCTTGCCGATGCTAGCCAGGCGCTTCGCCTCGTTCATCAGCAACTCGCTACTTCCGACGAAGTCACTCATTTCCAATACCTCAGAATCACATTCAGGATGGCTTAGAACCTTTAGATCGATTCCATTCTCTGACATGTTCTTCTTCCAGTTCCTTATTTTTGGTCCAGTGAACTCTGCATGAACCTCACATTCACCGTCGTAGAGTATCACTTCCTTCTTTCCCCTGAGTGAATTCTGCAGGTGCCTTCCCATGAATTTGTCAGGTACGAAGATCAACCTATCTCCCGGCAATCCCTCACAAATCTTGAGATAATTACTACTTGTTACGCATACGTCGCACTCTGCCTTCACCGCTGCACTGGTGTTGATGTAGCAGACAACCGGCACTCCGGGGTATTCTTCTCTCATTCTGATTACGTCTTCTGCCTCTATGCTATCACTAAGGGAGCATCCAGCATCCGGGGATGGGTGAAGAACTGTCTTATTCGGGCTGACAATCTTTGCTGTCTCAGCCATGAATCGAACGCTGGAGAAGAGAATTGTCTGCTGAGGTGCATCTCTGGCCTCTTTGGAGAGTGCATAACTGTCGGCAACAGAATCCGCTACCCCATAGGTGATGTCAGGGGTCTGATACGAATGAGCAATCAGGAACACGTCTTTCTCTTTCTTCAGACGATTGATCTCAAGGGTCAGTGGGGCCAACGATCTGCATACCTCCATGCTCCACCGCATTGGCTGCTTGATTGCATACTGTAGCCTAACCGCTTCCTTGTCGATCTCCGAGTCAGAATAGCCGAAATTACCCAAGAAAACCCGCGGAATCGGGGCGGCGGGCATGTCCAGAACCATGTCGACCGGTCAATCGTCCGAGTGCAACCGCTTTCAAGTCATCTGGCATCGGATTTGCATGGCGAGCGGGGGGATTCCAATGTGGAAGCCCGAGAACATGCTTCACGAGGGCGCAGAGGCGACTGTTACTGGAGGCTCTTGGCTGGGCAGGTCGGCAGTCCTAAAGTCACGGAGGGCACGATCTTACAGGCATCCAGATCTGGATCGTAGACTAACCAGGCAAAGGCTAGCTGTTGAGGCAAGGGTTCTATCCAGGCTATCTTCTGTTGGGTTCCCGTCCCCTAAACTGATGTTCTTGGATCAGCGCAACTCATCCATGCTCCTATCCAGAATTGAAGGTAGGACTCTCTACGACTTGCTAAAGTCAGGCGACTTTTCTGGTGACGAACTCTTCTCACTAGGCGGTTTGATTCGCAGACTCCATGAGATTGGGATATCTCATGGCGATCTGACCACGCATAACGTAATGTCAACCGATGAGGGCGAACTCCATCTCATTGACTTCGGCTTGTCCAGACAGTCTCCAGAATTGGAGCACATGGGACTCGATCTACAGGTACTCAGGGAATGCCTCGGAGCCAGTCATTCCGACATTGATGACGCCATCGACAGAGTATGTGAGGGATACATGGAAAACCAGTCTCTAAACGAAGATGCAGAGAGTGCAGAGGACGTGTTAGATCGCTTTCGCAAAATCGCAGGCAGAGTCAGGTATCACGGCTAGGGTTGGAAAAATGCGTATTCTTTTCGCTACTGGAAACAAAAACAAAGTCTCGGAGGCTTCCGAAGCCCTGGCCCATCTCGGATATGAGGTAGATCAATTGCTAATCCAAGGACAGGCGCCGAAACTGATTGAGCCACAGGCAGAAGGAATAGAGGAAGTTGCAATTTCTAAGATCAAGCAAGCGAGGGAGTTTGTGTTTGGCTCGGAGCTAGAGAGCTCGATCATCATAGCAGAGGACTCGGGGCTCTTCATCGACTCACTCCATGGTTTTCCAGGGCCATACTCGTCGTATGTAGAGCGGACTATCGGATTGTCCGGGATTCTGCAGCTTTTGCCACCAGAGTTCGGAAGAAAGGCCGAGTTCAGGGCCGTCGCAGCAGTGTACATTGGGGGTGAAATCCTAACTGAAACTGGAGTCTGCAGAGGGGAGATATCCAGAGAAATATCCGGAGAAATGGGTTTTGGGTATGACCCAATTTTCATTCCAGATGATGGCGATGGAAGAACTTGCGGGGAGATGTCTTCTACGGAGAAATCATCCATCTCGCACAGGGGTAGAGCCCTGAAGGCGGTCTCAGAACTCCTCAATCCCCCGTCAAAGTGAATAGACCTAGTCCTCCTTGCAGTACTAGAATGGTTACGGCAACTCGGCTTCTTCTGATTGGGATGAGCATCGTTTCAGTACCAATTTACCTTGTATTCATCGTTCCAGAGGGTCTGATAATGCAGGCTGCAGGGGCGGTGTTGATCCTTCTGATGGTCTCAATGCTACTTTTCACCGGTAGGAGGCCGATACCCCAGGCCAAGAAGAAAGAACCAGTTTTCATAGATCAAGAGTCCGATTTCGGTGACATAGAATTGCCGCCTCCAGTTCACTCGGAGGAATCCCTGGAAGAAGTTCGCTCCTCAAAGATCAGAAGGAGCAGGGGTAGGAAGACCGTCCCCGAGATTCCCGTCCCCGAGATTCCCGAACCTCCTCCGGTGCCGGCCTCAAGCACCACCCTAGAATCCCCGACAATTTCAACCGAATCAGATGTAGATGCCGAAGGAACGGCTAGAGTCCATATCGCCAGATCTGACCCCGAGCTTCAAGCCGAAGCAGAAGTCGATTTTTACCTCGCCCAGCAGAGGGAGAGAAGAGAGGTCTTCAGAGCTAGACTTCATCGTGAAAGGCGACTAGAAATGTCCAAGCGAGTAGCCGTTGAAGTCAGAAAGTGGACTCAAGTTGAGGACGGGGAAGACCTATCCACGCTGACAAGTATCCCGGGACACGGATTAGCTGTCTTTTACGAACCAGAGGAACCTGACTCTTCGATTCCCCAAGGTGTTTCTTATGTCAGGATCGATGATGAGAGAGTACTGAAGGTCAGGGTTTCACTGGATGTTCCTAGATCAGAATCCAACATATCCCAAGAAGAAATGAGCGAATCCCAAGACATTGCACCCCTCCCCGGACCTCCTACTCCGGGGATGCCGATGCCACCACCTCCTTTGCCAGACATCCCACCTCCTATCGGGCCTGAAGACTAGCCCGATGATACGTTGAAGCGATATGCCTTGTTCGGTGTATCATGGCAGACGAGGTGATGACGGTCGAGGACATCGTCGTTGAAGGATCAAGTCCCGAAGGCGGCGTAATCTCAGTCTGGACCCTCAATAGGCCGGACAAGCTCAATGCCCTCAATGCCGATTCTCACAGAGCCATAAAGGAGGCCTCGGCCAGAGCTAATTCAGATGACTCCGTCAGATGCGTCGTCATCAGAGGGGCCCCCCCACCAGAGACAGAGGAAGGAAAGAGGCCCAAGCCACAAGCATTTGCAGCAGGTGCCGACATCTCCGAGTTCGCAGGGAAGGACTCGGATGACGTCCGTCCATTCTTCGAGGACAACGCTTGGGAGGCGGTATGGAACATCTGCAAACCGACTATCGCGATGGTGGACGGATTCGCATTAGGAGGCGGAACCGAGTTGGCCCTCTCCTGCGATATCCGAATCGCTTCTGATGTGTCGACATTCGGACAGCCAGAGATCAACCTCGGGCTGATACCAGGAGGAGGTGGGACTCAGAGACTATGCAGGCTGATTGGATATGGGAGGACAATGGAGATAGTGCTCTCAGGAGGGATGGTGAAGGCCGAGGACGCCCTCAGGATGGGTCTCGTAAACAGGATGGTGCCTGCCGAGGATCTCGAATCTGAAACCATGAGACTTGCAGAGGAGATATCCCGGAAGTCCCCATACACCACAAAGGTCGCGAAGCGTGTAGTTAGGGGGGCAATGGAATTGCCCTTCTCTGAGGGAGTTCTAATGGAACGCTCGGAGTTCGTGGCATTATTTGACACCGAGGACAAGGAAATCGGCGTCACTGCATTCTTGGAACGGTCGGAAGCAGAATGGGTCGGACGATAGATACCTAACCAAGGCTATTGGAGATTATTCCAGCAGCGGAGCTTTCCTTAGCAGGGTCCACGAGAACCCATTCTGATTCGGACCCGGAAACAACCAGATCTTCCTGTATCTCCCTGATTCTGTCCAAGTTGCCCAAGTAGTGATCGACCTGCTTCCCGTTGTGCTTCTCTCGGTTAGCTATCATACCCCTGTGCATGTTTTCACTGGTGACGTATAGGACCACTCCGGTGGCAATCCCACCAGCATCGCGCCATTCTTCGATTACCTCCTTGTTGGGAAAATAATGAACGCCCTCAAGAAGCAAGTCGCTCCTCTTATCTAGCGCCCTCTGGATGACTGCGCGCACCCCCTCGGAAACAGCCTCGACTGTCTCTCCCCAGTCTTCGACCGCCGAACCACCGGCTGATTCGAATGAAGACCTGTGCAGTGCTGGCCTTTCAGAAGACGTGATTTGCGTTCTGAGGGCCTCCCTCACTGTATCCGTCGATGCGACCTTGCTGAAACCTAGTTCCGATGCGAGTCTTGCGGACATCGTAGACTTCCCGACGCCGCTAGTACCGACAATGATCAGGAGTCGGGGGACCACCATCGAATCACCTAACGCTGGATAGACTTAGTCTCGAGGAACTCTTCCATCCCATGAACGCCGAGCTCCCTACCCAGTCCTGACTTCTTGTAACCCCCGAAAGGGGCTGAGATATTGAATGAGCCACCGTTGATGCTGACTTGCCCAGTCCTCAATTTTCTGGCGACTCTCATGGCCCTATCCTCGTCACTGGACCATACCCCTCCGGAGAGGCCGTATTCCGAGTCGTTGGCTAGTTCGATTGCCTCCTCCTCGTCTGAGTACGTGGTGATGCATAGAACGGGCCCAAAGATCTCCTCCCTGAAGACCGTCATCTCCGGAGTAACATCAGCGAATACGGTTGGCCTGACGTAGAAACCCGAATCCAAACCATCAGGCATGCCCTCCCCACCAGCGACCAATGTCGCCCCCTCGTCGATTCCAGTTGAGATGTATCTAGAAACACTCTCTTGCTGTCTTTTTGACACTAGTGGGCCGCACTTGCTCGTCCCTTCCATCGGATCTCCAACTGTGTAGCGTCCGATCTTGCTTGCTATAATCTCGACCACCTCTTCCCTGGAGCTCTCTGGGACCAACAACCTGGTCAGTGCCGAGCACTCTTGTCCGGAATTCCCGAAGCAGGAGTAAATTGCTGAGGAAGCAGCTCTTGGTATGTCCGCGTCTTCCAGGACGATGTTCGCACTCTTCCCACCAAGTTCCAAAGTGACTCTCTTGACACCCGGAGCCGCCAACTCTGACACCCTAATTCCAGCATTAGTGGATCCTGTGAAGCTGACCATGTCCACTTCGGGATGACTCGCCAGCGTCTCGCCTATTTCTCTGCCATGTCCTGATATCAGATTGAAGACTCCATCCGGAAGTCCGATCTCATCCAGGATGTCCGCGAGGACGAATGCATTCAGCGGTGCTTCCTTTGACGGCTTCAGAACCATTGTGCATCCAGCCGCTATCGCAGGAGCAACCTTGCCTATAATCTGGTGAAGCGGGAAGTTCCAAGGTGTGATCATTGCCACCACCCCTATTGCCTCCTTGACCACGACAGAGTTCCTGACCTCCTCTTCCCAGGCAAAGTCGTCCAGAATCTTGGCATACGACCTTGAGACAACTCTGGGCGTTCCGACCATTGCCATGCGCGAGTATTCTATCGGAGTTCCCACCTCAGAGGTGATTAGCTCTGCCATTTCTTCTCCTCTGTCCTTCAAAGCAGAGGAAAGCTGATTGAGGTAATTCGACCTCTCTTCAACCGTCGATTCCGACCAACTAGTGAATGCAGACCTAGCGGCATCTACGGCTGCATTTGCATCTGACTCGCTCCCTACTGGAACCGAACCAACGATTTGCTCATTAGCCGGATTGATCACTTCTATTGTGCCCTCGCCATTGGGTTCGACCCAAGATCCGTTGATGTAGAGGTGCTGGCGTTCGTGCATGTTTGACCCAGACTGCACCATCTTATGATATTCATGCAAATTCAATAGAGCGTGCCCTGCCCGAGTGCCATGCCCGTTTCTATCGACATGATGGATGGAGGGGCCGCTTTGGTCACTCTGTCTCCAGACGCTTCCGAAGACACCTTCGCCCCGGCAAACTTCGAACCCCTTCTTTCAACGTTGGATGAACTAATGTCCAATCCATTATGCAGATCAGTGGTAATAACCGGATCAGGACGTTTTTTCTCATCTGGGGGGAACATCGATGATTTCGCCAATGGGATAGAGACTGGAGATATCGGAGCCCGGGTTCAGGAGATGACAGACAAGCTGCATCCTTTGTTATTGAGGATGAGGTCATCGGAGAAAGTATTCGTTTGTGCAATTAACGGATCGGTTGCTGGTGGGGGCTTCGGATTGGCATTGGCCTCAGACTATCGGGTCTGCGTACCCCAGGCAAAGCTAGCATCAGCCTTCTTCAGACTCGGCCTTTCCCCAGACGGGGGGATGACGTGGCTACTACCTCGTTTGGTTGGCAATCAGGTGGCAAAGAGGTTCCTCTTCAACTCGGAGGTCTGGTCTGGCGAGAAGGCATTGGAGGTGGGCGCTGTGGATGAATTGGTGGACGAGAGCGACCTCATTGAAAGGTCATTGGAAGTCGCCAGAGAGTGGGGCAAATGGTCTGTGAACAGCAGAAGGGGTACGAAGCAGTTGCTCGATGCATCAACTTCGACATTCTTTGAAACGCAGCTTCAGTTCGAACAGTCCCTGATGGTCGCCTCTTCCAAGACCGAAGACTTCGCTGAAGGCGTTAGATCATTCAAGGAAAGGAGAGAACCATCTTTCGGAGCCGAAGAGGAGGAGTAGGTTGTCCCGAAGGCTCATCGTAATGCGGCATGCCAAGAGCAGTTGGAAAGAGACTGGGTTAGGGGATCATGACCGCCCTCTAAACAAGAGGGGTTTCAGGGACGCTCCACTGATTGCAGATGCCATCCATGACAGAGGGTGGTCGCCAGACCTGATTATGGTTAGCAGTTCTAAGAGGACACTTCAGACTCTCTCAGGGATGTCCCATAGGTTCGGAGAGTGTCGATCAGAAATCAGATCGGAGATTTATCATGCCACAGTGAATGACTTGATGCTAGTATTGGAGGACATGGATAAAGAAGGAACGACGATGGTTCTGGGGCACAATCCCGGTTCAGAGATTCTGGTAAACCACCTCTCAGGAGAATGGCATGTGATGCCAACTGCGACAGCAGTGCTTTTGGTTGAATCTGGGGTGAAATGGAAGGTCCATGACGTCATCCGCCCCAAGGAGATTCAATAGTCATGGGTGTGCCGGCACATCTTCAGACCAGTGCGACATCTTGTTGAGCGTGATTGTCACGTTTGTCACCTCTCCCTCTTCCCAGTAGTCTACTGCTACGAATGTCGGCCTGTTGTCCATCTCTTCCCAGCACTCCAGAGACCTGTTTAGCAGAGTCTCATATTCATTCACCTCGTTTGCCAAAACAGGGTCTGGAAGGCCATAGATGCTTGAAAGCCAATTATTCAGGTGCCAAACCGGTTGCGACCCGTCCCCTCGGTGAACGGTGCAAGACATCTCTTCCTTGCTACCTTCAGCATAGTTCGTAGTCCAACCGAACATCCCAAAGTCATGCAACCATGGATAGTCATCGTTCTGTGATTGTTCCCAGAATACAACTAGGTCCTTGCCTTCAAGGACCATGTCGCCCAAGCTGGGCCACTCTTCACCTAGGGTGTGGAGGTAAATTCGGTCATACATGCCAGTCTCATTGAACAGGAACTGCAGATGAGAGGCAGGGACGTAGTTTTCTATCAGGAGGGTGACAACGTCTCCACTCGAGTTGTTCATCAGAGAATTCAGGAGATTCATCCACTCGAATGCATCCACCTCTCCAAAATTGCAGGGGTGGAAGAATTGCCCGGTACTGTGGCAGAAACGCACGTCCTCAGCAGAAGTATTGTCGTAGTTCCTGTGGTGTGAATCGACCATGAATGCTCTGATTCCGTCATCCCACTGCCTCTGCAGCCCGGTGTAGTGATTAACCCCAACTAGAACTTGGTCCTCAATCGTGGAATACGCATTGTGAGTCTCTGCGAAGGTGAAGTCATCATAGGTCCTGAGACAGAAAACAGTGATCCCATGGCAAGTCATGAAGTCCTCTGGATCCATAGGATCGAAACCCCTCTCCAGCTCCCATTGGTTAGGAAGCCCATCCCCATCGGCATCATCGTCCCACTCGTCGCAGATGAAGTCCCCATCCAGATCATCGGGGATGGAATATCTGTCAAGAGAATCAGTGCCGCACTCCACCTCGGCATCATCAGTCCAGGAATCCCCATCGTCATCCCCATCCAAGATGTCGCAGAAAGAATCCCCATCAGTGTCTTCTGGCAGATCATCACCATCATTGGGGTCAGAGGTGCAGTTCAACTCAACAGAATTCTCCCATCCGTCACCATCCACGTCAACATCCTCGGAGTCTTGGATCCCATCCCCATCCATGTCAGGAGGAGATTTCTCCATGCAACCAGAAGTCACGAGTAGCGCGCACAATAGTATCGAACCAAGTTTTCCCCGCATCGCCCCATCTCCTCGTATCGATGCACCTGGAGAACTCAATCCATTACCGTCTCGTGGTGGTTCGGAACGAAGGTCTGCTCCGTCATCGGCGGTCTGACATAGCCTCGTGCACTCTTCCTATCTGGGAGCTCAATGGGCTCAGGAGTGAGGTCCTCGTAGTCAATCATGGAGAGGAAGTGATTAATGCAATTCAAGTGCGCATGCCTCTTGATGTCTGAGTTTACCACGAACCATGGAGATTGCTTGGTGTCAGTATGTGCGAACATCACGTCCTTCGCCTCGGAGTAATCTTCCCAACGGGTAAGCGACTCTAGGTCCATTGGACTGAGCTTCCACCTCTTGTGCGGCTCTGCTAGCCTCGCCTTGAAGCGCTTCAACTGCTCGTCATCGGAGACCGAGAACCAGTACTTGATCAGGATCGTGCCAGACCTCATTAGCATCCTCTCGAACATAGGACAGGACCTCATGAACTCGTCATATTCATCCTCATCACAGAAACCCATCACCCTCTCGACTCCTGCTCTGTTGTACCAGCTCCTGTCGAACATCACTATCTCACCTGCCGCTGGAAGGTGGTTGACGTACCTCTGGAAGTACCACTCGGTCTTCTGCCTCTCGGTTGGTGCTGGAAGAGCAGCTACCCTCACAACCCTTGGGTTGAGGTACTGTGAGATCCTCTTGATTACGCCTCCCTTGCCAGCAGCATCCCTGCCTTCGAAGACAACTACGACCTTCAGCCCCTTTGCCTTCACCCACTCCTGTAGCTTAATCAACTCAAGCTGGAGTCTGAATAGCTCCGCATTGTACTTCTTCTTTCCAATCCTTTCGATTTTCTCGCCCCCGTTGTCGCCCATTGTAATCAGGCCTCGATGGCCGTCAGAGACAAAAGCCCTCTGGTCATCATTTTCTAGGAATCACACGTCTATAGCAGACTGACCAGATCACTCAATGCCATGGACGCGTCATCCGATTTTGTCACCCCACTGGCCAGAAGAACCCCAGAAGTACCAAGATCAATTGCCTTCGAAACGTCCGATCCGGTCTTCACGCCAGCCCCACAAAGAATTCCCACGGCTCCTGACACATCCTTCACTGCCTGAGCAGTCCCACTGACAATCTCTGGATCAGCACTAGTCACGGAAACGTCCCCTCCAATCAACTCCGGTGGCTCCACTGCGACGAAGTCGGGTCCCAAAGCCGCGAGAGCCCTAGCCTCCTCTACATCAGCAGCACATGCGCAGACCTCGAATCCCTCTGGTACCTGTTCAAGCAGCATTGCCACGTGCTCAAGACTGACCTTGTGCTCTGCATGATTGACCAGTGTCCCCGAAGCCCCCCTCTCAATCGCCGTAGAGGGATGCAACCATCCCGTGTTCGAACCGAATCCCACAGGATCCAGGTGCTGGCACCAGACCTCAAGACCGGGAGCCTCAGCCACGACAGCTGACAGGTCAAACGCAGAGACAGCAGCAATCATCCTTGCATCGGTTTCTATGTTGGCCATAGCCCGCGCCAGACTCTCAGCCGAGGAGCCATGAGCAGTCTGGTACGTCTTGAAGTTCACAACTACAAGAGGGTCGCTCACAGTATCCCGAGTCGCCCGGCCTCTTTGACCGTGTTGGGGATTAGTCCAATACCTAGGACTAGTTCTAGGGTCTATGGCAGAGTCTCCAGAATGGACGGAGAGCATCCTTTCTGAGCACTACTCAGATGGATCGATGATCGATCTTTCGTGGTTGGATAAGCCAACCAGGCACCAATTCAGATGGAGGACTCTGAAGGGGCCATGGGTTACATCGAGGAAGAGAATTTCATCAGGAAAATCACTAGTGAAGTCCTTCGACTCGATGCCCACTGATGTGTATGTGTCAACTTCCTCTTGGCTAGATCCTGTTAATCTACCTAGATTGAAGGACTCCAAGCGCCCATCGCCCATTCTGATAGACCACATGGTAGTTTTCGACATCGATATGAGACCATTCTGCAGGAGCAGGCTAGAGCTGGCGAGGAAAGAGACCCTCAGCCTAAGAGAATGGATCACCGAGAATACTGATTTGAAAATTCGCCATGTCTCTTTCTCTGGAAGCAAGGGCTTCCACATAGTGGCCATTGATCCGGACAGGTCGCCTTTCGAAGAGCCAGACCCAGCAAAGAGGGAGCAAGTGGTAAGAGAGAACAGGAAGTCTCTGCTAGGAAGGGTGATTGAAGCAGGTCACGATGTCGACCCTGTGGTGACTGCAGACACACGTAGGATAATCCGAGTTCCAGGGACATTGCATGGCTCAACCGGTTGGGCTTGCTCGACTCTAGGGGAAGGGATACTTGAGAGGCCGGTAAGAGAGTGGATATCCGACATCCCGAAACATGAGATGGCCTCTTCTATGCCCAGAAGGCCTCCGATCCAGATTCCCCGCTTTAAGCCCAGGAAGAAGACAGTGCTTGGGACAAGTCCAGTCATTGACAATCACGAGTTTGTCAGCCTAGAGGTCAGCAGCCATGTCTCCGGAACGAAGGATCGTTCCGCCTTGGTGGCATGGCTCCCAGTTCGATGGGGGGATGTCTCTGAATCGATTGAAAGGGCCCAAAGGGAGTTTGACTCCATCGATCTAGGCCCCGTGGCCTACATGCATGATGGCGAGAGGGTACTGGCAATCATCCCAAGGGCGATACCACGAGATTTCCTTCTGAGCAGAATTGGCAGGATGGGCATTAGGGGGCTTGAGAATGATCTAAGGAGGTTCGAACACTCTTGGATCAGGATTTCTGGCAGGATGGCCGGGGGTGATTGGGAGTCCGAAATGGAACCAATTACAGTGCTCGGCTACGACTCTAGTGGGAGGTGCATGCACCCTTGGTCCGCCCCTCATCTCGACCTTTGCAAGAGGCTCGGACTACCAATCAGGCATGGCACAGGCGATATCTCGGGGAATCAAAAGGCATCCATCAGAGTAGCCGTCCGGCGCTGAGTTTATTTCCCGTCGTACCAACAGTGATTCGTCCCGAAGAAGGAGCCCAATGGGCAATGACTGCTGTTGCGTGCCGCAACCTTCGCTTCCGTACCTCATTGGTCCGGGCGCCGGGACAGCGCCCGGGCCTCAAGGTTGTGCAAACTATGTCTGAAGCTGAGATTGCCCTGGGAATCATTTTCCTCTTCTTCAGTGGCGTCTGGTCTGCAATCAAGTTCGTTGACGATCACACGGACAACAGATTGGTGTTCTTCGTTCCAGCGGCGGTGCTGTCTCTGTTCCTTCTTACTGGAATCGGAGAGGGCTTTGTGTTCTTCGCCTTCCTCTTCGCTTTCGGACCAATAATCGTCATGCTGATAATTGTCGGACTCGATCAGGGTGGCCAAAACTCAATTTTATCATCAAGAGCATCGGGTTCATCGAGGCCAAGCTCAAGAAAGATGGACCTGAATCGCAAACTCGCACCAAGTTACAAGCGTGCTTATGACAGATTGATTGGTTATGTCCAAGCCAGGGGGGGAGAAATCAAATCCCGAGAGGACGGAATTCGCAGGCTTAACGAATTAGGGAGCTTCGATGCCGAGAGATTCTTCTCGAGCCCCTACGTGATCAAGGCGCTGGACTTCCCTCCCGAATCCACTCCCAATTCACCGTCGCATGTTCCTGAAGGAAGTACCTCCAGTGGAGCAGATAGGAGGGCCTCAGGATCCTTCACTGAAATCGAAGGTGACGATTGGTGGGAGAAGGGTTACGAGGGTGGAGTAGAAAAATCAACTCAGGCATCAGGCCCATCTGAGGAGTCATGTGGAAACCCACAATGCTCAAATCGAGTGACGCCCTTCGACTTCCGTTGCTTCACATGCCGAAAGAGGTTCTGCAGCGAGCATGCTGGAGCAAACATCGAGTGCAGCGAGTGCTCGCAGTGATCAGAGGAAAACACTCTTCTTGTGGGTCGATGATCTGGGGTAAAGCCCCGCTCGCTTGATATCGGAAACCATCTCCTTGCCGCTCCTACTGTGTCCGTACTGAACCTCGCCGGGACTGACCTTCCAGTTCCACTGCCTCTCGAAGACCTTCGCATCCTCCAGGTTGCGACAAAGATCCCTGGGTACTGCATGGAACATAGAAAGGACGTTCTTCCTCCTCCTGAAGTACTTGCCAACAACCTCTGGGAGCATGTCGCTTAGCCACGTCTCGCTCACCACCTTGACCTCCCTCTGGATGACGTACCTCGGATTCTCCAGAGGCCCGAGCACCTCCTCCATAGCCTCTGCGAAGATGGCAGACTCTTCTTCTGATGCCTCCTCCAGGTAGGTCCTCATCCAGCCACCGCCTCTGCTGCCACCGCCCACCTTGACGTCGAACCCGATGTGCCCAAGGGCCTGAAGTGACGAGGCTACTGCGTCAGCAATCGCAAGGACAAGTGACTCATCCGACCACTGGGCTATCCCGATCCTGTTTGTCGGTGGGAATCCACCCCCTCCAAGGCCCCCTCCTCTGATCTCAATTGCTTCCCTGGGAACTGCGTTGAATTCCTCTCCGATGCCCCATAGGTCTCGGGTACGCCCCCGATTCCTGGATCTCATCAGCATCTCCTCGTTGAAAATGTCCATCGCCTCGGAGACCCCCTCCGGACGAGCCTCGGTGAAGGCGGCGTGGACGTGACCGACTCCCTTCTCTATCGCACCGTCATCACAGACCCCGTATAGCTGCTTGTGCTTCCTCTTGAACCTCAGGTAGTCGTCGAAACCCTTCTTGAATTCGTCAGCCAGGCAAACGATGTCCCAGTTGTTCGCAACCTTCTCCGGCCAATGCTTGTCCAGCCTGAAAGACCTCCCTCTGAGTTGGTTGATGCTCATGCTGGTCGTGACAGTGGTCAGGTCAACGAGAACGTTGATCCTGCTGGCATCCCATCCCTCTCCCAGCAGCCCCCTCGTTCCCACTAGGCATTTCGTCACCCCTTCCTGGAACATCTCCGTGATCATCATCGTGTAGTAGCGAGGCAACCAGTCCTTGCCCTTGCCCCTGATCTCGAAGTAACCTTCGTTCTCGACATAGTCGAATTTGATGTCCAGGCCCCTGGATTCCACCCATTGCTCGAATCTAGGGAAGATCCTCTCCAACAGGTCGTCGTCCACTAGAACGGTAGTGCCCGTCATCAGAACCGGGTCCAGCCTGTCCGTAGATTCGCTCCCGAGAACCGCCCTGTATGCTGCGACCGCACCACCCGCCTCTTTGTCCAGGACCCCCTCGACAAGCGCTGTGGCCGACGTCTTCTCGAAGTCTGTGACAATCACTGCCCTGATTTCGGGACCAAGGGCCTGCATCTCCGATTGCAGGATGTCTCGGAGCGCATCGTACTTCGCGGACCCGTATGCCATCACCCTCCCAACGGGGGAGGCACATGCCCTAGCGCCTCCCTTTGTGATCTGGATCCCTAGCATCCTGAGCTTCTTCTTCGCATCCTCAGCAAGGGCATGGTCCTCCTTCCTCTCCGACCTCATAAGGCCGTTCCTGATGTATCGGTCGAGTAGCGTGATTAGCGTGTCCATGCTGTTCCCAGCAGCGACCAACTCTGGAGATGGGACCGGGACTCCTTCCGGTAGGCTCAGGCCTCCAGATACCAGGTACCCCCTAGCCGCATCCGCCAGCGACGGGTCGCTTCGCCTGAATGAATTCCAGTCCTTGGCCTTACGCCCCGGCAGTGAAAGATCGTCCAGCACCCTCGCCAGCCAGACCTCAAGTCGAGGGACTCTTCCACTGGAATCATCGGGACCCCTTCTAAGCGACTTGACCAATGACTCGAAGTCCTGATCAACATTCGCAATGTAGCTCAACTCCTCAGAGGACGGGCGGACGAAGTAAGCTAGGTCCTGATAGGGAGATAGGTTGCCATCCCTGACCAATGCGGGAACGGGGACCTCGTAGTCCACTTCCCCGAAGAGTTCCAGATACCTTCCAATGGAGGGGGCACCCCCCTCTTCTGGAGGGGTTGCAGTCAGTCCCAGTATGATCGGATTTCCTAGGAACTCCCGCGCCTCGATGAGCACCTTGCCCCAGTGATCCATAAGGTGGTGGCACTCGTCGAGAATGATGAGGCCAACCCCAACATCGGCGAGCTTCATCAAATTCTCCCTAGCCGACTCGTGGAGGACCCACAGCGCATTGCCGTGATCGGCTAGGGAGTCCCTCACCTTCTTTCGATAGTGCCCCATGGTCTCCGCGTGATGCTCGGGGTTCTTCTGCTCGAGATCGTTGATCCATGCCATTGCGCTCTCCTTATCGCCTGCCTCCACCGTTCCGGAGTCCGAGGGAGTCATCAGTTTCGAGATCCACATCTCCAGTGCTGACTCGTCCAGATTCTCCCCTCCTCTCTTTGGCAGGGTTACTGACTGATACGTTAGCGAAGTCAGGATCCCAGGATTCTTCGGGTCTGTGCCAATCTCCGACTCCCTCCCATCCAGGTGAAAGAGCTCCTTCGCCCTCTCTATCCATTGCGCCTGGATCGCCGAGTTAGGACTGAGTACTAGCGTTGGCTTCCTGACTAGGTCAGACCAGACGTATAGTCCCAGTACTGTCTTTCCTGAACCGGGAGGGGCGACGATTAGGAGCTCCCTCGAGCCTTCTCCTAGATCCTTCTTGATGACACTCGATGATGCTACCTGGGATGGTCTAAGAGTCCCGGAGAACTGTATCCCTCCGAATTCATCGGTCATCAACAATCATCCCATGTGGAGTCGTGACTCACAATCTTACCACTCATCTCGGCCCCCTCTGGTATCCTTGACCCCCTGCCAATAAGGCATCCATCCAGAATACTTCCAGCACCTACCTCAGCATCGTCGAGAAT
>CAYFGC010000018.1:0-19341 GCA_964342625.1 uncultured Candidatus Poseidoniales archaeon
GTTGGGAACGTACCGCGTATGCAAACCAAGGATATTAATCCATTCTCAAAATGAGTGTTTTTTCCGGAACTAGGAAACCGAAATCCGCATTCCTAATCAAGATGGCCTTCGCTTCCCAGTAGGGAGTACGGCGCTCCGTCTTCTGCAATCTCAAACGGAAGCATCTCAATCTCGTAGTTGTTCACGTTGTTGTTTGCAGCCCAAGCCCTGGACCAAAGGTCGAGGTCCTCTGAATTTAACCGGTCTGCTAAGAAACTCAATCCATCCTCAAGAGAACCGAACTTCTCGCTCAGGCCGTCCTTGACCTCGTTCGGAAGATCAAGGAAGCTGACCGAATTGCCCAAAACGCAACCCTCTGGAACCACAGCCCATACCAACCTCCTCTCGGCATGGGGGTTCACTACGGACTGGCAAACAATTCGGCTTTGCACAGACATCTGACTGGGCCCCTTCCATGCAGACTTCCTGATCTCTGAATCCGACCCGAAGGCAGGGTGCACCACAGATCCTTTCCCATCTATGAAATTGATGTGTGCAGCCCTGATGAATGGCACCTCGCCGGTCTTCCCGGACCAATCACAGATTTCCTTTTTCCAGACAGATCTCTCCACCTCTCCCACTCTGACCTTGATTGCTCTGCCGCTGGGATTCAGGCCAGTCCCCTCTTCGACCAATCTGGGCTTATCGGCTAGATTGCCAATAGCCATGATGGTCCTGCTTCTCGATTCTTCGTCTCTGGGCATCTTGGGAACCGCCCATGACGTGTCTGTCCATGATGACCAAGGACCCCTCTCAAGCTCTAGGAAAGGCGCATCGGAGGCTAGGCCCCTTCCAGGCGCAATGTCATCGACCAATAGAGGCCCAAAGCTAGTCAGAACATCGGTCTCTTCACCGACAGTGATTCCGATGACTGAAACTCCTTGGGACCCTCCAAAAAGAAGCCTCGAGTCTTCCGGGAACGACCAGACCGAATCCCACCCGTTAGATTCTACCAGGAGCTTCCTAAGGGGCAGACTGCTTTTTTCCCTCAGTACTGAACTCGGAACAACCAGCCTAACCCTACCTCCGCTCTGAGAGATCTGCAGTGACCTCTCTATGTAGAGCCTGTACAGATTTACGTTACCCTTTATGGCTGAGAATCTGGCATTTCCATCCGCCCCTTTGAATTCCCTTAGCTGGCTGGAGAGCTCCTTCCTCAGTGTGCTTCCGTCTGGATGACCTCTGAACCTGTCCTTTATCCTAAGCCACGGTGGTCGGGAGATTAGCAGCATCGGTCTTTCATTCCAAGGCCATTCTCCCATTAGTGGGTCCATGCACCTGACGTTACTTTCGACGATCATCTCAGCCTCGCTAAGGCCAACCATGCCATCATCCCCCTCGCCATCCAAGTCTACAAGGCCAAGCCTTGCCAAAACGATCACAATCCTCTTCCTGGCACTGTTCACGGCAACCTCAGAGGTGTCCACCATCTGCAAACCCTCCAACAGCCGCAGGGTGTCCTCCCTCCTCTCCGTGGGTGAGTGGTTGGCTAGCCTTTCCGCATGGATTCGAAGCATCCGCTCCGCAAATAACCCCGCCCCAACGCAGGGATCTGCAAACGGAATTGGGATTCCAGACTCTGTCCGGTTCTTCCCAGAATCGTCGCTTCCATCTATCACGCCCTCCTCGTTGATATCTTCGTTGAACTGCTTAGCAAAACCCCTGAAGCTTGGCGGCAGTGCCGCTAGGGAAAGGGTTGCCGGGGGCTCCTTCTTCTTGCTATTTCCATGCTGCAATTCATCATGGAGAACCGCATCGACGAATCTCGCTGGAGGAGCATAAACGCCCCTGGGGGAACGCCCGTCCCTCTGTGCGTCGAACCTCGCAAGCAAGTGGTCGAGAACACTACCCGGGTTGCTTAGAAGACCGGCAGGCAGTGTCGGCCAATTTTTTGGAAGGGCCGCTGCAATCGGCTGTCTTTTTTTGGTGGCCTCCAACCAAGAATCTAGCCATATCTCAATCTGCTCGGTCCTTTCGGGACACTCGTGGTCGAGCCTAGCGTACCACCCTGAAGTCTCGCTTGTCATGAGGTAGTCTATCCGACTCACTCTTCTTCTTTCAATGGTTGTATTACACAAGTCCAGACTTCTCATCCGTTGACAACAAATACATCCCTCTCAATCTCGATAATCTCTTTATTCTGAAGCAGCCAAGATATTGCCTCATCGATATCTTCTGAGCTGATTCCGGGCGACTCTAGAAGCTGGATTATTTCATCAAAGTGCAAACCCTCGCCTCTTCCATTAGAGTCCTCGATCGCAATCAGAATCTTCTGACTAATGTATGCAAGCAATAGGTCATCGTCTGTGGAAAGGTTCCCTAGATCCACTAATGGCCCGGTCTCTGAATCGGACTCTTCGGGCCTCCCCTTCTGGTTTGATGGCTCGTATACATCGAACAGATTCCTCTGATTGGGATCGGCAATTTCCGTCCCGCTCATGCTCTCCCTCCTCCTCTTCATCTGCTTGGACAGGTTCTCAATCCTGTGAAGGCGTTGTTCGTACCTCAGCCTCTCCCTTCCTAGGTGAGACTCCAATAACTCCAACTCCTCATTGGCCCTCTCGTCTAGCCACTTGGCCAGATCCCAGTTGGGGTTCTTCCTCAGCATTGACTCCCATAGCAGGGACACCGACTCGGGTAGAGTTCTGATATCTATCTTCGGTCCGCCTTGACCTTCTTCCGGGTTGGTGTCCATACACGCGTTGTCCATTTGACCGTCTATCAATTATCTCCTCAGAAAGTCCAGTTCTGCATGGGGTCGGATTGATGAATGAAAAGGTCTTGCCGAAGCCATGGCGCCATATCGCTTGACCCTACTTCCGGGAGATGGGACGGGACGCGAAGTGATGGAAGAAGTCAAGAGAACCCTCTCCGTTTTCCAAGAATCCGGTGCGATCTCTCTCGAAATTACCGAGATTCCTTGTGGGGGGCAGCACTATCTCGATACCGGAGAAGAGTGGCCATCCGGATCTTTCGAATTCTGCCGTGATGAGTCGGATGCCATCGTTGTGGGAGCGGTAGGATGGCCAGGCGCGACACTGCCAAATGGAGATATTGCAGGTGGGCAGGCACTATTGGGACTCAGGTCCGCACTGGACCTCTATGCAAACGTGCGCCCGGTCAAGCTATACAAGGGAGTGAAACACAAGGTCCACGGAACCTTCTCTGACGTGTGGAACCACGAGTTGGTCGATATCGTGATGGTCCGAGAAAACACAGAGGGCCTTTACCACGCTCTCCTCAGAAGGTCTGGAATGGCAGCAAGGGGCGACGAAAGAGACGATCCCTTGGTCATCGATGGCTTCCCTGGATTGGAGGGAGAGGTCGGATGGGACGTGAGGCCGATTTCTCGCAAGGGGAGCGAGCGCGTCATTCGCTACTCATTCGAACTAGCGAAGCGGCGCCAATCCAGACTCGGCACCACCCAGAAGGTAACCTGCGTGGACAAGAGCAACGTGACAAGGGGGTGCAGGCTCTTCCGAGAGGTCTTCCGAGAGGTCTCTTCTGAGTTTGAGGGAGTGGAGACCAACGAAGCCTTCATCGACGCATTCACTATGTGGCTTGTCAGAAATCCCGAGGACCTCGATGTGGTGGTCCTTCCCAATATGTTCGGTGACATAGCAACCGACCTAGCCTCCGTCCTCCAGGGCGGGATGGGGATGGCGGCCAGTGCCAATATCGGAGATAACCACATGCTCTTCGAACCAGTCCACGGCTCCAGTCCGAAATATGCTGGCCAGAACAAAGTAAACCCAATCGCCTCAATCTCATCGGTGCAGTTGATGTTCGACTCGCTAGGGTTGCGCCATGATGACGAGAAGGCTACGATGTGCGCTGAGGTTCTAGAGCGTGCAATCTCCGAACACATGTCAGAGGGGGGTCCGGTAACATACGACTTGGGCGGAAAGGCCTCAACGACCGAAGTAGGCAAGGCGATCTCATCGAGATGCTCAGAAATCCTCCAGGAGATGTCTGGTTAGCCAGCCTAGGACTTGCTGAGAAACTCGGTTATCTCGTCTAGTGAGTCCCTTAGTGCAGAAGCATTGTCCCATCCAGACGGGACGCGGTTTGGATTGGAAACGACCTCCGAAAGAATGCCCTCGAAAGCCCTCGAGACTTCATCCACGATTGTGACGGTCGCCATCTTCGAGCTCCTCGACAGGGGGTTTAGGTCGACCACGATCACCTCCTTGCCCAGGTTAACCAGAGCCTCGCACCTATCCCCATCCTCTAGGGGGACCAGGATAGAATCGGCACTTCCAATTCCCTCTTCAGTGCAGTGTGAGCGTGGCCCCTCCAAACCCTCTATTCTGAAGTCCGGAGAAGCCCCCAGCAGTGGCACACCCATCACCGATTCTCGCCAGTCCCCTCCGAATCCGGATGGTTCGCCCTCATCCAAAACCAATGTTCTCTGCTCCTCCATCAGTGATAGCAGACCAGCGACTCGCTCCGGTGTCCTGTAGTAGAGGTTCACTTCGATGGAGCACCCGAGAGCAGCAGCCAATCTCAATGCCCTCTTTCCTGCTAGAAGAACAGTGTTACCGTTGACTGAGATAACTGGATGATCGGCAGCCATCAGACGAGCCGCCGACTCTCTGATTGCTGATCCGGCAGATTCGGTTGTAACTTCTCCCAACAGGTAGTCGAATGCCTCCCCCCTGCCATGTGCTATCATGGCGGAGTCCGCGAGAAGGCCCTTGAGGCTCCCCTCGACAATCTTCTGACGAGAAAGCAGGGACCTTTTCCTTGGGTGGCTATCGGGAATCTCGACCATCAGATCCCCCCAATCAACATGGAAAAATCAAGTATGCCGGAATTCATGTTCAACTCACTCGAGGAGACCACGTCAACTCCAGAAACGCTCGCCCAAGTCGGCAACTCCTCTCTTTTGACCCCCCCTGACCCTTCCAGTATACACCATTCCCTCAGGCCCAGTCTCTTCAACTCCTCATCTGTACTACAGCATTCTGATGGGCCCATGTTGTCTAGAAGTACCACTATCGGCTCTGTTCCATTCCTCGTTTTCTGACTTTCCGACCATGCCCTTGCAGCAATAATCGCCTGAGCAGAGTCTTGCACCTCAATTACGGCGAACAACGCATCGGCTTCCAGCTCAATAGAGGATATTGCCGAAGGTATGGATCCCAGAGGATCGACACCCGGGTTACTCGCCACCATATCATTCTCCTTGATCATGAGCGCATCTCTCCTGCTAAGCCTATGCGTGAGCCCACCACCGACGTGAACCGCCCATTTGTCCAACAAACCCCACGATGTCTTCCTTGTGCAGGCCACTCCAACCCCATCAGCCTCCCTCACCCACTCGGAAGTCAGGGTCGCAATACCCGAAAGTCTGCCTAGGATGTTTAGCAGCACCCTCTCGCAACTAAGCACGCTATCAGAGGGCCCCCTGAGTGTTAGAACCCTCTCCCCGGGGGAGATGACATCCCCATCGCTCACGAACCAATCGATGCTGCAACTGGGAAAGAAGTCCTCAATCAGAATGTCAATCGGGATTTTGCCGCAGACAGTCCCCGTTTCCTTGGAGAATGCCACCGAATTCAAAACTCCGCCAGTCCCCTCGTCCGATGCCCGGTCGTCGGACAAGTGGGCATCCAACCACCGCCCGATAGATTCCCGGAAAAGAACGGTGGGGCCCCCAGATTCGCCTGGATGGATAAGCAGATGAGATCTATCGTGCGGCAGGCTTTCCACGTGCTTTCGAATGGCCCCTCCTCCTTGAAGGGTACTAGTTTTCGGTAGAAATCATCCCAGTGAGTCCAACCCAGACTCAGCGGCCGCCAAGCAAGCAAGTATGTCATCTACAGTGGCCCTTGATCTCCCTAGCCCCTCGGAGGAAACGACTATTCTCAAACGGGCCTGGTCGCCATCCTTCTGCAATTCGACACTGAAATCCCCTGGGTCGTCTGGAGAAATTGCAGCTAGTAGGGCCTCCCCCCTGCTCAATTCCCCCTTCCAGATAATAGATGCCTCTACCTCTCCCATCAGACTCCCCAGAACCGGTTCCCTTGTGCCATCTCGTCATCTTCGGAAAATGACTGAACGATCGTTCTGAGAAGGTAGTACATCACCATAGAAAGTATGGGGACCCCCCAATCGTCACCCAATTGATCGAACGTTGGGCTATACTGTTGCCCGGACGTAATCGTCAGTATCACGTCAATCGTGGCCGCGAGGAACGTGTAAATCACAACTGCGAGACCGATCAGAAGAACACTCCGTCCAGTGAACGTCCCCTCCTTCCATCTCAGAACACCGAGTGCCAGCAAGAAAGATAGAGCACCTCCAACGAACCACTGCAGTGCATCGTCGAATAGCCCCACGAGGTGCTCGAATGAAGTCTGATCATCTGCTATGTTGTCCCATCCAGCCCATATGGTTGCAACAGCCAGGAACAGACTGACTATCGACATCCCCCAGAGCAATGATGAGAAAAGCCCACCCGTTGCACTGTCCCTCATCTCCATCGCCACACGCTCCATTTGCGCCTCCAGCCCCAGCCCCTTGCCCAATACCCACAGGCCTATCAGCAGAGGAAGGGAACCGATCAGCGCTATTCCGTTCGGGAGAATCAGACCCAGCCCGATGATGATTAGGAAAATCGCAAGAGGAACGAGCAATCTTGAACGGAACCGAGGGTCCTCAATCGCCTTCACAATGTAGTAGTAGGTCCCCTCGATCCCCTTGGATTGCCTGACTATCACCTTCTCCACGGTGTCCACCCTAACTCTGGAAGTCACTATCGGAAGGGAGGCTTCGTCATCCGCTCCGTCGGTCACCAGCACGGCTGCATCTGGTTGGAAGTCCTGGATTACTTCGTCCAATTGGCTAGCAATGGCTCGATCGCTCCTAGGGCCGACACGAACGTCACCAGTGAGAATCGCTATCTCAACCTCATCGGTAGCACCGGCCCCCTCGGCCAACCTATCATGATGGTGCAGGGCACCTAGAATCGCGTTTGTGTCAGACTCCTCTGGATCGGCTATGCCCAGCCTCAGAGCAGCCGTCAGACATGATTTCCTCCCAACAACAGGACCCCTAATTCCAGATTTGACACCCAGATCGTTATCTCTGTCTATTGTGAGTACTAGTGTTCGTACCATCCCCCCGTCCCCTTTGGAGATGGTTGGCGAGCACCTACTTATGAGGAATTGGCAGAACTGCTGACTGAGCCCCCATCAGCGCCAATGGGCTCGTCCCTGTCGGAATTGAACCTCCTCCTTTGCTTGGCCCTGATGTACTTCAACGGATGGGTCAGCCATTCCTGGTCACACAAACGGTCCTCTCCGGTTTGAACCGGGCACCTTGCATTGGTCTTCAGAGCAGAGCACCCATGAGGGGTATACTCCCTTTCGTAGATCTGACTGACTTGGTAGGCAGTCGTTTCGGGATTGTAGTCCGGAGCATTTGCGAAGAAGTTGCAGGTCTGTTCCTGCTGCAGACCAATTGAACGAGAGAAGGCCGCAAGGAATACACGGCCAACGTGGTTGACATTCACCCCCTGGTTCAATTCCGAAACCGCTGATTCGAAGCAGGGGGGCCAATCATCCCTAATTGCCGCCGTCATGGGCATCTCCTCCTTAACCCGCTCGGAAAGAAGCCCCACAATCCTCTCCACCGGGTCGGCGAACTTCGCTGCGAACTCGTCATCCATCCTTTCCATACGTCCCTCGCAACTTTCCCTCAGACTCTCCCTGATCCTCTCTTTGATCAATCGTGAGGCCCTCCCGCGGCCCGACTCTCCCGCACCAGAGTCCAGACACACCCAACCTTCCTTCAATGGCCTGTTCACCAACCTCCAGTACTTTCCAGAAATCTTCGGACTAAGCTCGATGAAATCCACCATTGGGATCCAGTAGTCCTCCGAACCATTTGAACCGACTCTGGTTACAATCCCAGAGAGGAACGAGGAAGAAATCAACTCGAAGTTTTCAGAGTCCATCCCCAGGAGCCTGTCTGCTCTGCTAGACTCCCCCTCTATCCACCTAGAAAGTAAACGCTCGTCAAAAGAAGCGCATACTATCAGCATTGCATGTAGGAAGGATAGCGCTTCCGTCATCCTACCAACATCGGTCGAGATGTCAATGCTTGACGACGCTCCATCTCCTTCCTGCTGAAGAACGGAATCAACCAGCCTCAACATGCCCCTGACCCTGACGTCCTCCAACCAAGGAGCATCAATCAGGTCCTCAACCGTGATGCCATTTTCATCCAGCACCGACCTGATGTAATCACTTCCCTGCGGGAGGAACGGATAGCGTGCCAGAAGCCCCTCGTCATCGATTTCCGGAGCGCTGATGGGCATAGGCACGTCTACCAGAGTTCCGCGAGGGTTCTTCAATACTTACCGAGCCCTTCCACTGGAGAGCATGGCAAACTCGCAAAGCCCCACTGACTTGGACCCGTCCTTGCCTTCGTTGATTGATTTGCAAGCAGATGTAAGGGAATATTTTGGCTGGGACGAGTCCGATGACTTAGACAGCGCACAGGCGATGATTCGGAGGGTGGAGAAATCCCCCCAGGACAAATGGGCTAGGCACAATAGGTCGGCCTCACTATCAAGACTATTCAGGAGGCTTGTGTTAAGAAATGCCGATGTCGCCATTCTCGGAGCCGCAATTGAGTCCGAAGAGTTGGTGAGCATACTGTCTGAACCTACTCTAATTGTTGCTGCTGACGGTGCAGCCGGGGTGATTTCCGAGATCCCCGATTCCCTATCCGAAAAGGCTTGGTCCAGAGTGGCGTTCATCGTAAGCGATGCCGATGGGGGAGAGGGGACTTTCGAGGCAGTTAGAAGGGCAATCCCCTTTTTCCTACATGCACACGGGGACAATAGGAGGGACTGGGATTCACTACTGGAATTCGCAGAAGAACGCGCAAATCCTCCAGAGCTAATTCTTACTCATCAGACCACGGAAGACATTCCAGGAATGCACAATCCCGGAGGATTCACCGATGGGGATCGAGCTGCTTGCATACTTACGGCCCTTGGAGTCAGCAATAACCGAATCAAGATGCTTGGAACGAGGACGGACGTCGTCGGCAGGTGGTCAGGGAACACACAAGAACACATGAAAATAGAGAAACTCAAGTGGATGAGGGAGATTCTCACCATCCAGAGTCTGTGGGAGGACTAGACTTCGAAACTACCGGCTTCCACAGGGGACCCATCCGGCTGAGCAACGCCCGAGAACTCCTCCGACTCCCCTCGGTTGTTTACAACCACTTTGAAGCCAACTTCGCCAACACCCTCTTCTGTTTCGAAACTCCTGACAATTACGGAATAAGCTCCAGTCGGGGGCGCGTTTTCCCATGTAATTGACCTGCTTCCAGATTTCGGGTCGAAGTCATTCATGTCGAAGGAGCCCCCTCCCATTCCTTCGGGACTGAAGAATGACACCTGGTCGCCGCTTGAATCAACAACGGATAGGCCCAAGTCACCAGCCCCCTCCCAACTTAGGTTGACCGAGACGCCGTCTTGCACCGTACCAACTCTCCTCCGGAGGGCATCGACGTCTCTAGCTTCAGTGAAGTCCTCCGGGGACTCCTCTTCCTGTGGCAATATCAGTTCTGGGACCTCTCCATCGGGCCCTGCAATCGCGAACTTCGCGACGAACTGCAAGTCATTGCTCTTCACCAACGAACCCTCGTAGAAGCGCTTGCTCTCCCCGATGGTCAGACTGACAGTGAAATCTGTGGAATTCTTTCTGTGAATCCTAGATAGGAAGGGGACCCAGGAGAAGATTCCTTTCGTGTGGATTTTGTAGTGCCTTACTCCAACTCTGTATACTCCAGGAGGAGGGGTTTTCGTCCAAACAATGTTCTCAACAGGGGATTTTGATGTCGGTTTGAAGTTCATGTCTACATCTAACTCCCCTCCACAACCAGAAGTCCTGTTGTCATGGTAGATGTGCTCTCCTGAGGGAGTGATTACGTGGAGGTCTAGATCATTCCAGTTGTCCCACATCAGGCTGATTTGCACGGACCCCCTCTTTGCACCCTCTCTTTCCAGCCTCTTCTCCAGTGTGGTAGCACCTTTTGTTGAGATCTCAGCCTCTTGGACACCAGGTCCGATAGCCTCAGTTCCATCGCCTAGTGAGCCTGCAACAGTCGGGTTTCCGGATCTGTCTCTTCCTCTAGATCGACTTCTTCTCGAACCCGCTCCTGCTAGTATTTCCTCGGGGACGTTCCTTCTTGTCGATGGAAGGATGGTTCTCCTCGACTGAGAACGCATTATTCTGAATAAGCCGTTGAACGTGGCTAGTAGAATAAGCACGATGATAATGATGGATACAGCGTCCGCCACGTTACCGAACGTGAGCGGTGACTTTTCATAACATCGGTCGTAACCCTTTGCCAACCAATGAGACAACAATTTTCATCCGGTTGTTTCATAATGATGGTTAGTCTCCTCTACGAGGAGGGGAGCGGAAGCGATGGGAACACAAGACATCTCAAACCTTGCATCTTACACTCAAAGGGCCACTCATAGTGCTAGCAAGGCCACGATTCTCGTCGCCTTGCTATTCCTGTCCCCATTATTGGCAGGCATCCCAACATCGCCCGACGAAGACGTCTCCATGATGACTTCGGGCCGCTCTGTAGATCCTGACGTTGCAGTAACCGATCTCCATGTAACCACACCCTCAGTTCTCGTCTCTGGGGTACCCACACTCTCACCTGAGAACCACATTATCAGAGTGGGGATCCTGAACATAGGAGGATCGCCAGCGGAAGGCAACGTCACCCTGAAGGTCGACGGGGTTTTAGTTGACAACAGAACTGTGACCCTTAATCCCGGAGCCGGAGCAAATCACCTTCTCTACTGGGATGCCTCCTCCGTGATAGCCTCGGGATTGCAAATCACCGCCTCTTGGGAGGTCGACCCCTCCTCCTCCGATTCAAACTCTAGCAACGATGCGATGTCTCTGAACAACGTCAACGTGGTTGCTGTGGAAGACGCCACAGACATTGCAGACTCCCTGCCAGCAGACGGATCATCCCTGGCTAGAGCCATGTGGGTGGGTGCCATAACAGCGGTGAATACGGGGAACCAGCCGGTGGATATAACGGCGCAACTAACCCTTACCCCCTCTCTTGGTGGACCTAGCGTCTCGCTCTCGTCTTCCACCGAGCAACTATTGCCCGGAAGCCTAGCAAGCCCACCCACCCCAGAGAACATCACCATCTCCTTCGATGGCTCTAACCTAGAAGGAGACTACACATTGGGAGGCAGCCTGCTGATTGCCGGGATATCTCAGCAAACAGTAACCATCGAATCAAGGATAGTGAACTTCGTGGCTCTGAGGGCTTCCCTGCTTCCAGCCAACAACAGAAACGTTGACCCTGGCTCCCAGCTAGTTCTGAACTTCATCCTGCAGAACTCTGGCACGGTCGAGGATGACTTCGAGGTCCTCCAGTCGAACAACTCGGTACCACCCGATTACTGGGTCAACGCATCTGATACACTCTACTCCGCATCGTCCCCTCTGACTGTAGCAGCGGGTGATACAGAGGCTATCCAAGTCAACGTAGACGTCCCAGCAGATGCATCCAACGGGGATTCGGTGTTGGTCACAGTATCAATCCAAAGCCAAACCGCGGGATATGTCTTGGAGGCTACCACCATGGTGATGGCCGGGGGGACCTACTCGTCTGAGATACTCCAGAACCACAGCCACGAAGACGGTGCGAATTACGCAAACCTCACTCCGGGGGTCGATAGGACTCTCGAGTACACCCTAAAGAACACAGGAACGGCTCCTGCTCAGTACCAGATCGACGTAGGAGCAACAGAGGCAATCCCGTTCTGGAACATCCACTCCCCGGTGACGATCACCGACGTCCTGCTTCCTAACGAGACCCGCGCAATCCCAGTCACGATATCGACCCCACACCTGGAGATGCCACTGAACCCGTCTTGGAAGGTGTCATCGATAGAACAAGTCGACCTCATTATTCAGGCTATACCAATGGAGGGAGGGGTCCCATCGACGAACCAGACCACTCTTCTGATCGACAGCATCGTCGAGTTGGAAATCACCGTGACAGGGGGCGCCAATGACATCACAGTGAACGATATCATAGGAGGGAACTTCGATCGATGGATTGAATTCGAGGTCACAATAGTGCACAACCTCGGGTCCAACGACACCCTGGCCCAAGTCTCCCTGGCCCCATCCGAAGGAAGCGACCTGACATCCGGAATGTCATTCCAGCAGGACACCCCGCTGGGTGGTTCCAGTGCCTCCGAGCTACAGAGGTGGACCGCGTCGGCGGCACCCTCCACAATGGAATTGGAGCCAGGGGAGGTAGGACACGGGATGGTCGCACTCGCGTTCAATCCGAACCCGGTAGATTTCCCATATCCCTCGGCAGGCACACTGACATTCTCATTCACCGCCACGTCCGATTGGGGGACCTTCCCTGGAACCAAATCCCGCAACGCAACCGCTTCCGTCTCGGTGAACATACACGAGATCTGGTCAGCTGAGCTGACGTCTTCTGGTGTGGCCGTCGGCGACCCCGGATCGTCCATCAGCAACACTCTGATCCTGAAGAACACGGGCAACGACCCTGCAAACTTCACATTGGGTTACGTGTCAAAGCCAGGCTGGACGATCTCCATCCCCTCAGCGGCCAACATGCTACAGTCCAGAACCAACCTTTTCCACGTCTTTGAAAGCGGCGGACAATCCACCCAGGACCAGTTCGAAGTCACAGTCACAGCAACCCCCCCACCTTCCGCCAGTGCCGATGAGGTGCACGAAATCTGGGTCTATGCTAATTCTACTGAAACCGGAGAACTGCTGGCGTACGCGCCCGCTTGGTTCCGGCTAACAGAGGTCGTCTCGGCCGAGTTCTACCCCCTCCAAGCGACGGCGGTGATAGACTCCTCTGAGGTGACCGACCTCTCGGAGACCAACCGGGTTGGCCAGAAGACAATAATCACGGTCCTAAACAACACCGGGAATACCAACATCACCTACGATCTCTCTCTGCACGTCTCAGATGGGGACAAACTCAACGTCTGCTTCAACGAGGAGGGCGATTGTGAGATGAACACCACCCAGTTGGTACAGCCCGGCTCACAGGGAATCGTGAGGGTCTATGCGAAGGCAAGCGCGCTTGCCAGGGCCGATGTGACCCAGGGTTTCAATCTGACAGCCAAATTCAACGGCACCCTGCTATCCACCAGCGAATGGAGGGTGCAAGTGGCACCCGACCATCGAATCGACTTCATTGGAACATCCGAATTCGAGGCCGCTCCAGGGAACACAGTCGACATTGAGGTGACCATGATAAACAGGGGGAACCTGATGGAGACTCTCAATCTGACAGCAGACTTCGGGAACTCGAAGAACTGGACTTACACAGTAAACGACTCTGCATTCACCATGGAGCCTGAAACCAGTCACAAGGTAATGCTGTCAATCACACTTCCCGACCTGAACAACGGAGGGGAGATCCTCGAGGCATACGTGATCCACAACATCACGCTCAGGGCAGTCAATATCACCGACCCATTCCCAACGTGGCCATCTACCGTCACGGTCAACGGAACCGTGCAGAGCGTCCCACTCCTAGACAGGGTCGCAATGGGAGGGGGCGTTCCTGCAGGTTCGAAGGTAATCCGAATAGAGGTGCTCCCGGTGTTCGACGTGCAGTTGACTGAGTCCCCGGAGAGGATTGCGATCGTTCCCGGCGTTGACCGGGAGGCCTTCTACGTGATGGAGAACAAGGGCAATGCCGAGATGCAATTGACCGTACAGTGGGAGACGGACGACATGGATAGTGGACCCGAGGAGAGGTTCGGCGTAGCCAACAACATCGGCTCGACCAGCCTAACCCTGGGAGTAGGCCAGACCAGCTCGTTCATGTTCACTTTCAGCGCCACGGGATCAGACCACTGGCAAGGCGAGACCGGGTCCTTCACCCTGATTCGCACCCCTGTGGGAATAGACGTAGACCCACAGCAGGACACAACGCAGATTGTTGTGGTCAGGGCCCAGACCGATGACGAGTACCTGGTCAACTCAGACTCTGCCGGCGACCTGGCATGCGTGGGCAACACCAACCCGAACTGCCGCCAGATCGAGATACCTTGGACGAACATCAAATCACCGGAGAACTCATCCGACGCAGAGCGGGTCTTCACCCTCGCTTTGAACGGTCAGAAGGATCCCTATGACAATGAAGCCGACCCTCCCTACAGGCTTGTTCCATCGCAGGCCTGGTCGAAGTCCAACTGGGGGATAGGCATCGACTATGACGCCTCCACCGGCCAAGCCATGTGCTACCTGGCAACAACGGCCACCGGCATTGCCGCTACCTCAGAGACTGAGGATACTTGCGACTCAGCTTGGGACCTAGACCCATCCACCCCGTATGACGGCGGGGCGTCAAGAGAGGGCCATGGGGGGACCATCGTCATCCAGTTCATGCTCCCGCCCCCAGAGTTTGACAGCGATGACCAATGGATAGGGCCCGCACCCGGCGATGGTTGGGACATCTACCTGCAACTGAGGAACCCGGTGGAGGAATCTAACACGCGACGCTCCACCGACCTCGTTCTCAAGATCAGGATGGCGGTGTCAACCGACCCCAAGATCGATGACATCTCGATCAGGGGTGACGCAGAGGAGGGGGATCAGACGTGGATCGATGTCAGAGTGAGCAATAGCGGAACCGCGGGGATGCCATCCAATGTGATTGTCATGCTAGAATGCACCGCGACTCCATACGCGAAGATCACCAACCCATATTCGTCAGTGACATTGCCTGCTCTAGGACCCAGCAATCAAACAACCGCATCTTGGGCCGTCCAGCTGAATCCCATTCCGTGGTACTCATCATCAGAGAAGTTGGAGTGCACGGCATCCTTGGTATACCCACCCGAAGTCATCCAGTATGGCGGAGTATTCGGGAACGTCCCGGAGAACGACGTCAAAGAATCCGAACTCGAGATAAACTCGTGGTCCCCGCCATCCGTCTCTCTGTCGGGAGTCACCTTCCCATCCTCCATCCTTGCCGCACTGGCCATCCTATTCGTCGCACTAACCCTGCTAAGACAGGGGATCGACGAGGCGGAGGGCCGCCTCCATGCATCTGCATACGTGGCATCAATGGGCTTCGGCATGTTCTCACTGTCCGGGATCTCGACATGGCTGACTATTATCTGCGCAATATCCTCTGTGGCATTCGCTACTCTGGTGGCATGGCTATCATCGAGCGAACTCCAGGCCATTCATGACGACAGGAAGAAGTCGAGGATAGGGACGATGGCACTATTGGAGGACCACGACAAGGAACAGAAAAACACCAGGAATGAGCTACGAGCAATAATCTCCTGCGCCCCGTACGCATTCCTGCCGTTCGTACTGATAACCCCCGCACTCGCAATAGACATGTCCGTGGACTCACTACTCGCGATACTATCCTTCATGGTCATATCACCAGTCCTAGTGCACGGGATTCTTCGGTTCCTAGACAGATCATACGACACGCTATACAGCGAACTAGCGGACATCGAACTACGAGCAATCCGAATCAAGAAGATCCTTGGTAGGGCAGGAAAGCCAGGAGGGGGAAACTGAATTGGCCAGAGAACAAGCACCGGCTATCGGAGGAGCAGAGGCTACTCTGAAGAGGATAGACTACATCGAGGAAGAGGCCGAGAACATCCAGTTCGCAATTTGGGCGAACAGGCCCATGAGCGCTAAGAAGATGCTGAAGAACCTCTCCCAGGAGGTCAATGAAGCAGAGGGCCAAATCATGGACCTCTACAGGGCTCTTTCCTCGCTGGAAAGATCCCTGGAGGAACTCGAGCAGATGTCCGAGGGGGACCGCAATGCCTGGGACCTCACCATGCTGGGCCTTCAGCACCTCCGAGAGGGCAACTGGGGGGCGGCCGCAGACTGCGTGGAAGGGGCCGTGGCCTCCATGGGAAGGGACGGCCTGGAACGCTCACTGAACACACTCGGCAGGCATCTCAACGAGATGGGCGAGCTGAGCGACATAGAGGAGATAGCGCTCACGCTGGTCAACCAGGGGAAGAAGTCCCTAGACTCGGACATGTCATCCGCCGCCAAGGCCTTCGAGGACGCCATAAGCGCGCTCGGGCCAGTCGCAGTGAACGAAGCGACCAGCCCCTTCCTCGTGAACAGCTTCTTCCTCTCCATAGGGACGACATGGCCGGAGGGCAAGGACCACGCCCTCATGGTAATCACACTCGAGAACACAGGGGAGAACAACATCTCCACGATGAGGCTGGCTCCGCCTATCCCGTACGGGTGGACAGCAATCCCGAAGATGTGCGAGATCCCCGAGATACCCCCGGAAGGATTCATAGAGATCGGTATCGAGATCAGGCCCTCGGGCTCGTTCCCCCAGACGGCTCTGCTAGGAAGCAGCCTGAACATCGCCACCGGCTACTATGCGGACTACGGCTCGCTGAAGGTCCAGACGAGGATCGAGAACAGGACCCCCAACCTGATGGAGGGACTCCTACTAGACCCATGGATGCCAGAGGGCTTCGAGACCCTCCGTCTCCCACTGGTCGAGAATCTCGGGCCGGGCGAGATCGTACACGTCCCAATCGAGGTCCTGAACCTCAGGGAAGCCGTCGGGATCGGAAGCTAGATTCGGTAGCCCGAACTTCGTTTTCCCTCGTTTTTTACAGTAATATCATAAATGATTAGCAATCACAGGGGGGCACGGGTGAACACGCAATGAGCGAATACAACCAGACAGTAGAAAGAAACCAAGAGGAGGGCTCCATAGGTATAGGCGCGATGATCGTTTTCATCGCCCTGATCCTAGTTGCCGCTGTTGCCTCGACGATCATCATCAAGACCGCCGAGGAGCTACAGCAGAACGCCGAGTCGACCAGCGACGACACAAGGAAGGAGATCTCCGGAAAGATATCGATAATCAACATGATTGTAAACGGTAGCGACGGAACTGACATCAACAGCGTGATAGTGACCGCCAAGGTGGCATCCGGATCGACCGATGTGCTGGTCAACAACATCGACTTCATGGTATCCTGCGGAGACACTGCCACCTTCGGCATCGTGACCGGGAACCTGGGCACCGAGTCCCCATGGGGGCAGGTCATAGCAGGGACAGCCGGGACCAATGTCGCCGGAGCAGACGGAGATCCTGCCACTGCAGGTGACAACGGAGCCGGTACCTGGTCCGAGCCAAATGCCGAGACCCTCGCAGGAGTGGCCTATGCGGCAACAGACGAACTTACTGCCGGTACCGTGTTCAAGTTCGACATAGACCTAGACCAGGACTACCTGGGAACCGCTGGGGCAGGCCCGTGCGCGACACTGTCTGGAGTCGGGGAGACCCTACAACTGAAGATGATCGTCGATGGAGGCGGTACTACCATCTCAGAGCTGAATATAGACTCCGTCGTTTCCGGAAAGGCGGTGGTCTGAATGGAGGGGGATTATCACATGGATAGAGACAACGAATCCGGCTCAATCGGTATCGGCGCGATGATCGTTTTCATCGCACTGATCCTGGTGGCCGCAGTCGCCTCGACCATCATCATCAAGACCGCCGAGGAGCTACAGCAGAACGCGGAGAACACCAGCGACGACACAAGGAAGCAGATCTCCGGGAAGGTCTCCGTGGTAGACGTCTTCGTCAAGACCGCTGCAGACCCATTGCACGACGGATCCAACACCGACGTAGCCACCATGGAGGTCATCGGTAGGATCTCGTCAGGTTCGATAGGGGTGGCCGATGGGGACATCGAGTACTCCATATCATGCCAGGTGGCTTACACTGATGGCACTACTACCACTTTCGCTGTAGTCGACTCGGGCACAGCGGACCTGAAGGGTGTCGGAGACACCACCGCCATCGCGGACGAGGACATGCTGCCCAGCGGGACCTACGTTATCACAACCGTAGGCACCACCACGTGGAATGACATCGACGCGAGCGGTAACACCAACGGCGGATCAAAGGTACTTGGAGACTACGTCCTAGGGACCGAGATTACCGTAGTTGCTGGATGGGACCAAACAACTGGGATAGGCACGGGGGATGTTCGCGATGACGCATTCTTCTCTGGAGAAGAACTCACCGCGGGTACCATCTTCAAGTTCGAGATAGACTTGGGCGTAACAGACCACGACGACGACGGTGTAGTCGACGGCGACGACTTCGACCTAGGTGACGACCCTGGCTGCGATGCTGAGGCCGGAACAGGAGAAGAGCTGGACATGAGGATCGTAGTCGACGGCGGTGGGGAGACCCTCGCAACTCTGAAGATCGACTCTCTCACTCTCGGCTCATCGATGATGTGATCAGGAAAGCTATACGGAGAAAGAAAAGGGTGATGGCAGAATGAGGTGCTCAGATGGGGATAATGGACAAGTTCCGTTCCTCCTCTGACACCAATGCCGACCCCGGCATGGCCTCCCGTCTGGACAAGGCCGCTAGGCTGTCAGTGGAGCACGTGGACATACCCACGGAGTTCAGGCCGACCGACCTAGAGGCTTGGCTCTTCGCCCCGTCCGGAACCAGGGTGGGAGTGCTGGGCGACCCACAGGCTAGCCAGGGGCAGGACAAGATCCCCGAGCTCGTCGATATGGTCAAGGACAGGTTCGAGAGGCTGGAGACGGCCATGGACCTGATGGAGGCCAACATCAAGATGACCGCCCAGCAGACCGCCAAGATCGCCGCGGAGTCGGTGACAGTCACCGCTCCCGCCGCTTCAGATGGGGGAGGATCCCAGGACGTAATCCACACCGTCGGGGACGATGGCTCAGTGACGAGCCGACCCGTGGAGGCAGATGCCTCCGGAGGGGGGCAAGTCGCCGGAGGGCTGGCCGGGGGCCCGGGACTCCTGGACCTCTACGAGGCACAGTCCCTAGCAGTGAACCCATTCCTGAAGAACTCCGAGGAGGAGGCCCTGATGCATGGGCCAAGCGTAGATCCGACTAAGATAGCCGCCCTCCTGCTGGATCGCCTGAACGGAGCGGACGCCCTAGGCTTCCTGAACGCAGCCTCTAAGTCGGGAGTCATCACGCCAACGGAGGGCAAGGCGCTCAGCGCCATCGTCTCCCTAGCAGAACCCGGAGAGGCATCCGAAGGAGCTCCATCCGTCGACAACAGGACCCTGCTGACATTCGCTGCGATGATCGAGGCTTGGAGGGCCCAGGGGACTCCCTAGGGGGGGGATTTGATGGCTGGGTCAAGCGTCGGGGCAATGGTCGTCGGCACCGTTTTCATAATGGTGTTCGGAATGGCCACCGTGAC
>CAYFGC010000019.1:0-3418 GCA_964342625.1 uncultured Candidatus Poseidoniales archaeon
GGTTTCTCCAGTCCCATTTCCTCTCTGAAGCATCCGACAAATGAAGAGATTTGGATTGTTGAGTTGTCTGGTCTTATTCACTCGTGGGACGGGACAGAGGTATCCGAGATAGCCGACCTAAGTTCTATGGTTAGCACATGTCATGTTGAGCAGGGTCTGTTAGGAATGGCCTTTGCAGATGGCTTTGACGAGAATGGGGTGGTATTGCTATCTTATGTCGAGGATGGGCCTTGTGACGGTCCGAACGAGTCTGACCTGGTCCTTTCCTCGATCGGAGTTAGTCCCTCAGGAAAACTAGACGTTTCTAGCATCAAAGTTCTCAAATCTATCGAACAACCATACAGGAACCACAATGGAGGGCATTTGCTGAACATTGGAGGGAGTCAGTTCCTGTGGGGAATAGGTGATGGAGGGAGTGGATATGATCCAGAAGAAAACGGTCAGAACCCATCCACTCAACTCGGGACGATCCTACAATTCAGCTATCTGGATGGTGAGGTTGGTCCTGTCCTGGAAGACCCGATAGGAGATCCGTACGTACTTCATCACGGGTTGCGTAACCCTTGGAGGTTCGATCTGGACAGCAATGGCAGGCTCTGGATTTCCGACGTTGGTCAGAATTGCTGGGAGGAGGTCAACCTGGTGACTCTGGAGGTTCCGGCTAACTTAGGTTGGGCTGAGATGGAGGGTGAATATCTCGTGGATAGCAGTTCTCCATGCGGCGGCAGTGTGGCTAACGAGAGCGTGAAAGATCAGTACACTGGGCCCGTTGCGACTTATTCTCATTCGGGTGGCAACTGCTCCATTACTGGAGGCTTCTGGATGGACTGGGGGCCAAGCGACCTACATGGGGGGTACCTCTACGGGGATTTCTGCACCGGCTCAATGTGGATTTTGAAAGAGGTAGACGGTTCGTGGAGTGAAAGTCACATTGGTTCCAGCGGAGGCATGATTGTGGGCTTCGGGGAGGGGCTTGGCGGAGAGTTGCTAGCATTCCACTGGACTGGAGAAATTGTCCATATCGGATGAATAGTTTACCAGACATGGCAACTATGATGTCCTATGGTCTCCGGAAGGCAATAGTGACCGGAATGCGGATGATGAGGTTGGGACCCGTTTTCGTCATCCTAATCATGGTATTTTCGACATTGCATCTGCCTCCAGAAGAGCTACCTCACGAGCAAACAAAGATGGAGCAGTTTGGTGGTGGAGGGTCTCTAGAGGATCAATGCGGTTCGATTACATTCGAGGACATTTTCATCTACAACCAAGCAATCTTCGAGGTTCGTGTCAATGATGACTGGAAATCTGCCGAGGTGGATGCTAAGGCTTGGATAAACTGGTCACTAGCTGATGACATCAGAGAGGACCTGGATGCATTCCTGGAGGATATTGTTCCCTCGGGTGGAGATGGCTGGCTTTCCACTGATGAGATTGACGCGATGGTCTCCATCGCTGCAGATTGTCTGGAGTATAGCATCACCAGAATAGGGATTCGAGATGGTGCCCCGCATAGAGGAGGGCAGGGGGTTAGTTGGATGAATACCACGTGGGAGAACGATCAAACCAACATCGGACATTTCAACGGAGTTCCTTCGAGGCATTCACAATCGAGGGACTGCCAGGGCTTTAGCCAAGAGGGGTGTGTCGAAGTTCCTGTAATTCCAGCTACTGAGAGGGATTGTGACATCGATATCAACGAGTCCTTGGGAGTTGATGAGTGCAGAATCGAGCTCTGGCTAAACGCGACGATGGTGATTGACGGGGTTACTGACCCCAATGACTTCACCATCGCATTCAATTCTTCGAACATGAGCAATGCGAGGTTGGACTTCACTTTCCCAGCTATTCCGGACCTGAGGATGGACATGTGGGAGGAGTGTGAAGGGAGATTCGTGGGTCCCGATGAGGATAACCCTAGAACTGACTCGGCGCCGATAAGAGGAAGTTGCATAGGAGATGGGACAGCGAGCTATGAGTTACTGGTAAACGACGATGGGAGTTTGACATATTCCCTGGACTCGAACTTCTCAAGAGAGAAGTGGCCTCTGGGAGAGGAGGTCTTCGCAGACTTCACGACATCTCCAATTCCGACTGATGAAGCCCCGACTTGGACCCAACAAGCACCAGCTAATGGGACCTGGGTCCCGGTTTTCGAGGATGGGGCGAACAAGTTTGCGTCTTGGGAAGAGATTGCGTCTTGGTTCGATGACGAGTCGGGAGTCTCCAACCTAGATGTCATCTGTAATTCGGATGGAAACGAGATTTCCCAGAGCATCGATGGATCATTGTGGATTAATGTGGATGGTGTCACCGAGATTTCGTGCGAAGCGAAGGATGCTACTGGCAAGTCAAGTGGGAATCGTACATGGAACGTCGGAGTGCCTATCTCAATTTCGACGCCCGAAGTACTCCTCCAAGACCAGCACCCCCTGAAGATATCATATTCAGATTCATGGGGTGAAGACGTTACTGTGCGCCTATCACTGATCCAGGGCGGACAACCGATTGGGATTCAGGAGTTCCACAAAGGGAATTCCTCGCAACAGATCGTGAGCCTGAGTCCACAGGGCATCGTTCCTGGGCCAGTCAATGTCTGGTTGGAGGTGGTGGTCGGTCAATTCTCCCTCCAACATATCATCGACATAGGGATTGTGAAGGAAAGTACGGCCCCTTCGATAACCATTAGCAGCATGGGGGAATTTGATGGGACAATGTGGAGAGTCGGGGGCCAATACAGTGACCCAGATGGAGAGCCGGTAACTTTCACGATCGAGGTAGGGGGACAGGAGATTGGTCAAATCGTTGTTTCTGGCAATACTTGGGAGAGCGAATGGATCGATCTAAGTGCGTTTTCCTCGGGAGTGATCGATGTGGATGTAACGGGTTGTGACCAGTCGGGCAAGTGCACAACATCAAGCACGTCCGTGGATATTGCATCAGTTATGGAGGAGATAGTGGATTCAGAAATGCCTGATGATGCCGATGAGGTAGGGGAGTCCCTGCCGTCTTCGGGAGTCGCCTCTCTGGTCGTAGCGATATCCTTGGCAGTACTCTTCAGAAGGCGAGGTTTGTGAAATGAGCTTCTCTGGAAGAGTGGATCGTGAGTCGCACTTGGGAGGTCTGCTTGTTGGTTTCGAAGGTAGGCCGCCTCGACTAGGGGCCCGGATTAGAGTCTCTGGAGGGAAGATCCTGGGGAGAGTCGATTCGGTGATTGGTCCGGTCGGGTCTGCTTTGATTCACGTTCACCCCTTGTATGATGGGATAGATGCCATGGCATCGGTGGGGTCACCAGTCGAGATCGCGCCGAGAGAGCAACCGAGCCAGAGGCGTTCCAGAGGAAGACATCCTGGCAGGAACTTCCGTGAAAGGGGGGGTAATCGGGGCGGCGGGAACCGCGGCAGGGGCCCTGGTGGCC
>CAYFGC010000019.1:3518-18914 GCA_964342625.1 uncultured Candidatus Poseidoniales archaeon
AAGGCGGCCGGAACTTCCGAGACAACAAGGGCGGCGGGAACCGCGGCAGGGGCCCTGGTGGCCAAGGCGGCCGGAACTTCCGAGACAACAAGGGCGGCGGGAACCGCGGCAGGGGCCCGAACAAGGCAGGTCGTAAATCAGGCAATTCTGGTCGGAGAAGGGATTCAGGCAAAGGCGGAAGAGGAAACAGAAGACGCTGACTCAACCCGAGCATTCTTCATCCGAATCATTCTGCGTGTTTTGTGGCGAAGAGCGCTGAGATGATTTGGCTGGATGCCATGGAGGCCAATGAGAATGGCGACAGGGAAGAAGCACTGACGCTGGCCGAAGAGGTCGTTTCACTAGACGAAGACCATGCAGACGCTTGGTTCGGAATCGCACAATGGACTCTACCTGTCGATTCACGGGGGAAGCAGATGATGCCTGACATGATCCAGTCTTCGAAGACGATGGCTGCTATCCGGAGGACGGTCGAGCTTGACCCTCAAAACGAGCATGCATGGAGGATTGGGGGGGAAATCATGGTGGGTCACTTGGGGATGCTGGAACATGGCCTTGAGTGGTGGGAAGGGAGGAAGGAAGCCGCTCCCAGTGACGTTCTGCCCTATTTCGAACAGGTTTCCATACTGATCAGGCTCGGTTACTTCGAGGAGGCCGGAGAGTACCTAGATGCCCTGGACAGAATCATCGAATCCCAGCCCAGCAAGTCACTGGAGGCCAGAGCAAGGAGGCTCAGGGGAATTTACGAGGAACAGGGGTCGATGGAGGAGGAACTGGGTTTCGAGCCGCAGAACAGCAAGGACGAGTCTTGGGGCCTAATTAGCCGCATGAGGAAGAAGAAGCCGATCACAGAGACTTACTTCCTCCTAATGTTCGTCATGCCCATAGTTTTCTTGCTTGGCTCTGCAGCAATGATGGTGATACCGAGCACCCTGATTGTGATGTTGCTTATCATCGCGATGTACTTCGGAATCGCACGCCTCTCGAGGAGGCTTCTACTCAAACTGAACAGGCCCGAGTCGTTCCTGAACAGGGCCATCGATATTGAGTGCTCCAGCGGCAAGGTTTGCGTCCCTGATGAGATCAGGGAATCCAAACTATACTCTCACGTGATTAAGAACAGGACTCCGTCGTTCCAGGAAAGGCTGGGCGCGATCGAGCAGTCGGGCGAGCCACTTCCAAGGAAGTGGAGTCTCGAAATCCCCTAACTCTGTTCAGCCACCGCCGCCCTTCTGCTTCGAGTAGTATTGGGCATAGTACTGGGTGGCGTACTGCCTCGCCATCTGCTCCTCGTATCCCTGTGCCACCAGTTGCTGAACGTAAGCCTCGACCGGGTCCATCTGCTCTACGCCGCCGAACGACTCCACTGAGTCCTGCTCCTGGTCCGAACCTCCTCCCCTTCTCATGAACATCATCGTAATCGCCAGGACTGCAATTAGCAGTATCGCTCCGATTCCCGCGAACATGAACGTGGAAGTGCCGCCGCTGCCCTCCTCATTTCCACCGGTCTCTTCGTCAGACCTTGGGACGGTGTACAGCTGGATCTGGTCATCGACCACGTAAGAGCCCTCTGTGACTCTGATGTGGATGATTCCTGCATTTCCATCGAGCTCGAGGTAGAGGTGGGATATGTTCAGCGAAAGCAAGTACTGGTCGCCGTCACATAGCCCGTCCTGCCAGTCGAACCTTCCGAGCGCCTTCTGAGCGGTCTTGATTCCATCGCTCTTGTCGAACACAGAGACGTCATCCAGAGAAGCCTCGACCTTGACGTCGCATTCTGCGCTTGCATCGTTGTCTACCACGGTTCCCGTGATGTTCACAATGTCTGAATCCAGTGCGGAGAATGAGTCCCCGTCCGCGGTGGAGATGCTATCGAATTCCACTTCGGGGGCGGAGTCCCCGAACATCTCCCCAACTACTTCGAAGAAGATCCGAGTTGGTTCCTCGTTTCTCTGTTCCCTCTTGTCGGAGACGGTCAACTCGACCATTATCGTGTTCTGGCCCGCTGTCAGGTTCCTGAAAGTGTAAGACCACTCGACCTCGCTACCAGGAAGTTCGTAGACGTGCACGCTGTCACCATCTCCATTGATGGACCAACTGAACTCGCCAATGCCAGTCCCAACATCGCTGCTGTTTGCTGATGAGAAGCTGATCGTAGTATCTCCAGTATCGGATAGTCTGACTCGATACTTGGGGGAATCAACCATTATCCAGTTCCCGTCTTCATCCTGATCGCCTGTCGGCGTCTGCTGGTAACCCACGAATTCGACGTATTCCATGAAAGCAGAGTCCTCCAAGATTTCGATGTGCGCTATTGGAGGGGTGCTGTCAGCGTTTATGTCATTGGTGTACACAGAGATGTTGGTGATTCTGGTATTTCCATTTGAGTCATGCAGGAACAGCCAGATCCTCCATTCTGCATCTATCTTGCAACCTAGTTCTGCATTCTCATCCGGGACGCAGAATGTAGCGGTTACAGGGTCGGTTGAGTTTGCCCTGTGCGCGTGGTTGTTGTCGCTTCCAAGCGCTTGGCCGTCCCAGCCTGTGACAGCCTCGCCGTTGGCTGACTCGATCAGCCAGTCGGCATGGATTCCATCGACATCGGTCTCGAAGCCGAAGTCGAGCTCGGCTGAGCTCTTGATGGCCGTCCTTTCATAGGCGCCTGTCAATACGTCTATCGATTGGGCATCCCCATCGATCGTGAGCTCGAATCCTTCTCCTGCTATCTCGAACCCATCCGGGTAGGGAGACAGGTGGAAGTCCAGAAGATTGGCGAGCATCGGGAAGTTTGGATCGCCGAATGGCTGTGACACTGCAGGGTTCTCGACATCTATGGTGGTGATGATCATCCCACCCTGATGGTAGTTGCAAGTAGACAGTAGGGACTGGCTTGGATTCTCTGAGTCCCTGATTATGGTGTGGAAAGTACCTCCATCGCTGATCTTGCCTCCTTCGGTCCCTCCTGGAGCGCCATCACTGCAGACCTGTGGGATGTTCTCGTTTTTCACCTGATTGAGGTCGAGTGCGGAGAGCGCTACGTGAGTGCCTCCGTTGATCCCAGCTAGAGCTGATGGGTTGATGCCTGAGATCAGCGGGTGGAACGGGTCGATTAGGCTGATGTTCTCGGAGAGAATGCGATGATCCACGGTGCTATTGAAGTGGTCCCTCATCACGACATTCATCCCGAATGGCAGCCTATCTGGTGCATTGGGGTTCTGAATGTCATCGTAATCAGAGTAGTACGGACCTAGATGGACCTGCAAGGTCCCTCCCTCCCTCATGAATTCAATCAGGGTCTCAGTCAGGGTGATGTCAGCATTGTCTGGGTTTGGGGCCCCCATGAGTTCGTAATAGTCGCCGTACTCTACGCTGTAGTCGGTCTGCCATGGAAGGAGTACCTTGGAGTAGTGCTCCAACCAGTCCTCCATTCCGTACACGTTCCAGTCCTCCACCTCGAACTGGGTGTAGGTCTTGTTCATGGCGGATAGGTCCTGCTTTACCCTCTGTAGCCTGTTCTGATCCGTCGGGTTGGAAAGTATGGCCACATCGATGTTATCCAGGAATTGGATGTCGAAGTAACGCTCGTTTCCTGAAGTCTCGCCCGTCTCGGTCAGAGTGGACTGGAAGCTGATGTTGTATGTGTGGGAGTCGAACCAGAGGTCGTATGGGGCAGTCCAATTGGCCTGTGACCTCTGATGAGGGTCTAGAACGAATGGTCCGTTGTCAGATGTCTGTTCGAAGACGGTCTGGCCGGTTTCCTCGTCTACTATCTTCATTGTGACCTCGTAAATTCCCTCGATGACACCATTCAGCATGGGTACGGCGAAGTCGTGTGACTTCTGGCCCTGTGGGTTCGTTGCATACACGCACGAGTAGACGGCGTCTGCGACGCAGTCCAAGACATCTGCCTGCAGGAGTGTTATGTCTGCGTTTGCTATCTCGAAAAGGATCGTTGAGACGTTGTTAGCCTGGCTGATCTCAGGCTTGTCGAACCACTTCGAGGTGTTGTCCGAGTTGTTGTAAAGTGTCATCAGGTCTATCCTGTAAAGACCGCTCTCGAAGTCATGGGTGCCCATCTCCACCACTCTCCTCTGGCCGGCATCCATTCCAGATACGGTCTGGGTGTATTCGCCGTCATCGGTGAACGTGTAGTCGTCCACCCTGATGTTGTCAATTGCGAAGCCGGCGTATCCGGCATTCCCGTTAACACCGTCATCGTTGGAGTAGAATCTCCATGTAAATGTGACATCCGCGCCTGCTAGTGACGTGCATTCATCGGTCCAAGCGAAGGAGTCCTCTGCGGTCTGGTTGAGAAGGTGGACATGGGTCAAGTCGATCCTAGCGGTGTTTACTAGGTTGTCAGAGTCGAACCAGGATACGAAGCCGTCCTCCCCGATTCCTCCCGAGTGGTCTCCTGCATACTCCACTTCCTCGTATAGTCCGTTCTGGTCGAAGTCCTCGCAGTAGTTGTAGATGGTCTCCGTGTAAGGATTGAATGCGTACCTTAGTCCATTCTCGTTGAGGTCCGTCCAGCTTCCGTAGATTATTCCCTGGTATACCTCACCGTCCCGGACCCAAGAAGCCTCTAGGTATGAGAAGTCCCTGACGGATTGGACGTTTCCGTTCCTATCTGAGATGTGGTCTCCCTCGGCGAAGTAGTCGAAGGTCAGGAATGTGAAGTCGGCCCCGCTGTCGGTTAGCTCGATTGGCTCTAGAGTCAGGGTCTCGTTCCAACTGTCACCGTAACCATCGTCTGGGTGTCCCAGCCAGTAAGCCTGGTTCTTGAAGACGCCTTGGTTCTGGGGGAGCATCTCGTTTGATCCTGTCGAATCGTCCAATCTGCTGCCGTTCTCGTTCCCGTCGTCCTCCCAAATCGGCTGGAAGCCGGAGAAGTCCTCGGCTGCGATCAGTTCTGGCAGCGCGTTGCTGACTTTGGCTTCAACGTCGAAGTCGACGAATGTGTTGCCCCAGTTCTGCACGCCCACCGTGATTGGCATCTCTCCCGATGCGTATCTTTCCCCGTTCAGTAAATCCAACCAAGGCTCTTCGAACAGGCCGGGGTCGTAGAGGTTCCTGACGGTTAGCTGGAACCTAGTCTGGTCGTTGGTGTCATCCTGGTCTCCCTGCCCACCGCCCAGATCGAAGTTGGACAGCTCAGTTGAGATGTAGTAGGTGGTGTTGTCAACGAAGTCAGCAGTTAGTTGGACCTGCAAGGACTCACCCGCAACTAGGTCGAGGCCAGTCAGCTGTTGGCTCTCAACCGTGGAGGCGCCGAAGGTCACATCCCTCGTCCTGACCGAGATGTTGTCGATAGCGAACCCATCCAGGCCGGAGAAGTCCTCGGACCCCTCAGGTCCCACGGTCCCCTCCAGTCCGCTTCGGAAACGGAATCTGATGTCTATTGTCTGACCAGCGTAGGGTGTTAGATCGATCGAGTCTGCCTTCTGGTCTAGTCCTCCATCTTCCCAGCAAATGTTGTAGAAGACTACGCAGGAATCCCTGATTCCTCCTGAATCAGTGTAGTTGTTCCACATTGTTGTCTGCCAGTCTCCGAAGAAGTTGGAATTGTAGTCGTTGTACTCTGGGTCAGGGGCGCTGGAGACTCTCTCCTCGATGCGGTACTTCCTCTCGTTGTCCCAACCGCCATACCTCCAAACGGTCTCCCATCCACTTCCATCGCTCCAAACCTCGATGCTGCAGGAGTCTTCGTACAACCACCTCTCGATTACGTCATACGGCTCTGCAAGGAATAGCTCGAAGAATCCTGCTGTGCAAATGGCATCCATGTCCAAGAATGCGGCATCGGCTCCAGAGAGGTCAATTCCCTCGAGAATCAATGCCTCGTCCATGTGGTTGTAGTAACCCGAATCCTCCGTTGAGTTGCCATCATCTAGGTCGTAGGTGTGCGAGACTCCCGCCCAGTAGTAGCTTGTTGGGTTTGCCTCTGCTTCCCAATTCGGGTAAGCCACTGGGCCATCCCAAGACTCGTTGTTCTCCTCGGGGTTGCCGTCTGATGCGAAGCACTTGTCAGTCCCGTTGGGCATGCACTGGTAGTCGCTGTTGTTGAAATGGACGACGTCGTACTCGTCGTAGTCTTGGCTGATCCAATACCTATCCTCGTCTATGTGCCATGACGAGTTCCCGGATTCGTACTCGCCGGTGTAAGAGTACTTGTTGAATGAGGCCGAACCAGTGTTGATGTTGGCAGATGACGACTCGAAGTCATTGAAGTAGATCACAGTGTCAGTTCCGCCGAGAACCTCCCTGACCTCTAGATCGATGTCTAGGCTGCCGCCAGAGATGGGCATTAGGCCGGTGTTCTTGACCGTCACGTTAACCCAGCGATTTCCCTCTCCGACGATGCTTTGGAATGTGGCAGGATCTTTGACCGACGGTTCTATCTCCACTCTAGTAATCCCTAGATCGAAGTTGTCAAGAACCAGTACTGACAGGTAATCCCCCTGGCCAGCATATCCCTGTGTGTCCAGCCACATGGCGTTGTTCGAGAATCTGTAGGTGTAGTCCTCCTGTCCGATTACTACCTCGAGAGCGCTGTTCTCTGAGCCTTGTAGTTGCCCTGGCATTGCCATTGTTGGCCTCCTGCCCACATCGAAAGATAGGGGGGCCAGATACCCGTTACTATCTGGGTCAGCGAGGAGGATCTGCACGGTGTTGAGAGCACGGAGGTTTGGACGCAGAAGGAATGTCTGGTTCTGAACGGTTGACTCCTGGGTGTCCAGCAGAGTCAGGGAAGTTGGCACGAAGAAGTCCAGCTCCCCATCTTGGTTGACATCTGCTATGGTGACCGAGGCCCCCAAGTAGTCTCCGAAATCCACGTAGTTCTGAGTGTCCCAGCCAGAGGATGTCTTGGTTGCGTAGGAGACGTTGCCTGTGATTCCGTCAACTGCTGCGATGATGTCAATCTCATTTACATCGTCGTCCGGAGTAGAGTCGGCGATGTCAAGACCATACAGTGGGAAGTCGTGCTCTGCATCGAGAGTGAACTCGTGGATGGTCCCTGAACCGGTTGGATCCATTGGGTTGGGGTACTGGCCTGTTACGCAGTCGTACTCCAGAACTGTCATGTTGTCATAGGTTCCTGAAGAGTACCCCACGCCGGCATTGTAGGGAGGGGTCCTGAGTAGCCAAATATCGAGATCCTCGCACTCTCCTGGGACCGGTTCTCCCGTAATCGGGTTCTCCAACAAGTCCTCGTTCCAATTCCCGAGCTTGAGGTATTGGTAGAAACCACTCGTGAGCGGGACTGAAATCGGAGCATGTTGGTTTGCGGGTATGCTGTAGTCTGGCCCCTTGTAGATCTGGATGAACTGGTTTGCGAACGTGGAATCTGTCGAGGAGAAGACCACGTCAGCGAATCCGTCGTCATTTATGTCACCGACGTCGAGGTCTGCCAGGTATGGGTTGATGACCGTGATCGTTTCGAACATCTCCTCCCACTCGTTTACCCTCTCATCGCAGTCTCCCTTGAGGACTGTTAGGTTGGCGGGCCTGATGAATGTCTCACCGACGAACCTGACGTTCTGCTGGTAGTAGATTACGTCGTTGACATCATCGCCATCGACGTCGGCGATCTCGACCCTGTTCCCATCGGCAACGTCTCGGAAGCCGGCTCTGAACGAGTCGTTGTTCGAGATCTGCACGTCCTGCCTGTCTGCGAATCCTCCGTTCCCGTCATTGTACAGGAAGCTGATGAAGTGCCCGAATCCGCTCCCTGAAGCGATGTCATTGTCCCCGTCGCAGTCCAAATCGCCTATGGAAATGTACAGTGGATCTCTCTGGACGGCATATTGAGTGGTGTGGGAAGCAGAAGCGTACGGCACTGCCGAAACGAAGAGCGAGGTTAGCATCAGGAACACGAGTCCCAAGGCCCTCCTGCTCTTTCCATGCTCATGGTTTCCAGTCATACTTTCGTTCATCATGTTAGTTCGGACTTTCCGACCACTCTTATGCATTACCGAAACGTGTTTTTTTGCTGCATTGGATGATTGTCGCCTCGGTTACTTCATCTCAAGCCAACTGGGGTTGGGCGAGTAACTCACTTCGGCCCCGCCGTAGACCTTCTCTAGCCTCCCCATTATCCACAGCCTGTCTAGGAAAATCTCGAGGTCGATTCCCTCTCTATTCATGCGCTCTCCAACCAGTACCTCGATGGTGCTGACTCCTAGCGAGGAATGCCCGTGTTCCCTCACAATCAGGGTCAAGAGAATCTGCAACCACGCTTCCGCCATTGGGTCTCCTGATAGGTTGTTGCTGAGGGGTTCTAGATCCTCGACTTCGTCCAAGAATTCCATTATTGCACGAATGTCCGGATCTGTCTTCTTCGAGATTCCGTGGTCGTCGGCCTCGGATTGAAGGTTAAGGTCCCCTACCTTCCTCACTATCGAGGGTATACTGGAGGGGTCTGGTGGTGGCCCTGGTAGACCTTCTTCTTCAGTTTCTTGCTCGTCCCCTTCCATTCTACATCCTCATATATTCCCTATCAGACTTCAATCCTTTGCCAGGTTTCTCAGAACCGTCTGAAGAATTCCGCCGTTTCTGTAGTATTCGACCTCTACGGGAGTCTCCAGTCTAACGATTGCAGGGAAAATAATCTCTGTCCCATCAGTCTTCCTTGCTGATACCTCTATCTCCGAGAAGGGCTCCAAGTCCCCAGAAGCGGGTATACTGAAGAGTTCGGTGCCATCTAGTCCCAATGAGTCGGTGTCGTAACCTTGGGCGAAAGCAAGAGGCAGGACGCCCATCCCAACTAGATTTGATCTGTGAATCCTCTCGTATGACTTCGCTATTACTGCTCTAACGCCTAGCAGGAGGGTTCCCTTGGCTGCCCAATCCCTGCTGCTCCCGGAACCATACTGGGAACCAGCTAGGACAACGAGTTGTGTCGAGTCTGCGATGTACCTCTCACTAGCCTCGTGGATAGATACCACCTCATCGGTTGGGAAGTGAGTGGTCAAACCACCTTCCGTCCCGGGGGCGGTCTGGTTCCTCATCCTGATGTTAGCGAATGTACCCCTCACCATGACCTCGTGATTCCCCCTACGGCTTCCAAATGAGTTGAAATCCCCCGGCTGGACGCCCTTGCCGACCAGATACTGACCGGCTGGTCCAGAGCTTGGGAATGCTCCTGCGGGGCTGATGTGGTCAGTCGTCACAGAGTCCCCAACCATTACTAGGACCCTTGCATCTTCAATCGGTTCAATCGGGGAAGGCTCTGGCTGAATCCCCTGGAAGAATGAGGGGAGACGGACGTAAGTGGATTCTGGATCCCATGGGAAAAGTTCGCTAGCCTCGCTTGGGATTGCGTCCCATCTTGGTTCGCTCAGAACGTCTGAGTATCTGCTAACGAACATCTCGGGCCCGATCGCGGCCTCCACAGTGGTGCGAATCTCGTCGTCACTCGGCCAGATGTCCGACAGCATCACCGGATTGCCCGAGGGATCATGGCCGAGGGGGTCTTCTGAGAAATCTACGTCCAATGTACCTGCAAGTGCGTAAGCCACGACTAGAGGAGGGCTAGCAAGGTAGTTTGCCTTGATTTTCTGGTGGATCCTTCCTTCGAAATTTCGATTCCCGGAGAGGACACTCCCGACAACTAGGTCCGAGTCGTCGATCGCTCCCTCGATCTCTGGGTCTAGGGGGCCCGAGTTGCCTATACAAGTGGTGCATCCGTACCCAACTACACTGAATCCGAGAGAGTCTAGGTCCTCTGTGAGTCCAGAGGCATCGTAATACTCCGTGACAACCCTGCTGCCAGGAGCTAGGCTTGGTTTGACCCATGGTTTGATTGAAAGGCCCCTCGAACGAGCGTTCCTAGCTACCAAGCCGGCGGCTATCATCACGCTTGGATTGCTGGTATTCGTGCAACTGGTTATTGCCGCGATTACGACGTCTCCGTGTTTCAAATCGCAGTCTCGGCCTTCGATGGGGGACATTGCATCGTTCCTGCTGGAGTCTACCCCGTGTCCTTGATGCCCAGTTGGGGCATTGAGGCTCTTCCTCCAGTGCGACTTCATCTCCGAAAGTGGGACTCTGTCCTGCGGCCTCTTTGGGCCGGACAGGGAGGGCTCTACAGTTGACAGATCCAGAGAGAGGTTGGAGGTGAACTTCGGGGTCGGGGTGGAGTCTCGATACAGAAGCCCCTGAGCCTCCATGAATCTCTTTACGTCCTCCACGTGACTCGGCTCCCTACCGGATAGGAGCATGTAATCGAGAGTGGTCTGGTCGACAGGGAAGAATCCGCAGGTTGCACCATACTCTGGGGCCATGTTAGCTATTGTCGCCCTGTCAGGGAGGCTGAGGTTGGACAACCCCTGGCCGTGGAACTCAACGAACTTGCCCACGCAGCCGTGCTCCCTCAGCATCTCGACTATCCGAAGAGTCATGTCTGTGGCCGTTACCCCCGGCTCTAGGGAGCCAATGAGTTCGAAACCAACGACTTCAGGAAGCAGCATGTAGATCGGTTGGCCCAGCATGACGGCCTCGGCCTCAATACCTCCAACTCCCCATCCAAGTACCCCCAGCCCGTTGATCATTGTTGTGTGCGAGTCGGTTCCTACGAGCGAGTCCGGAATCCATAATCCGTCTTCCTCCCTGGCTACCCTGGCAATCCACTCTAGGTTCACCTGGTGGACGATGCCCCTCCCAGGTGGTACTGCGCGAAAGTTGTCTAGGCTGAGCTGCCCCCACTTCAGGAACTTGTACCTCTCCGAGTTACGCTCGTACTCGATTTCCAGATTTCGCTCGCGGGCGTCGGGAAAGAGCCCGGAAACATCGACCTGCACGGAGTGATCGATGACCAAGTCCACGGGAACCTGGGGATTGACCTTGCTTGGGTCTCCTCCAAGTTCCCTCATTGCATCCCTTAGTGCAGCTATGTCAACAATTGCAGGGACTCCGGTGAAGTCTTGCAGGATTACCCTACTCGGGCTGAATGGGATTTCCTCTGGCTTCATCTCTGGGGACCATGAGGCGATTCTCTTCACGTCATCCTCGTTGACTAGAAAACCATCGCATTTCCTCAATGCAGATTCAAGAAGGATCCGGATTGAAAATGGAATTTCGGACAAGTTGCATAGGCCGCTTTCCTCTAGTGAATGTAGATCCATGAAGCGGGCCACTGAACCATCGTTTCTCTCGAACTCGGACTGTGCGTCAAATGGATTCTCATTCCCCATTATCTCACCGGGTAATTTCTCCTCGTGAGGAGTACATGAAGTTCACCTAGTGCAAACGGATTCGAATCAGACGACTGTTACTGATATTATACGGACGGGATCCACAGGGCGGTCGTCTCTATTGCCTGGATCCACGGTATCAACCTGGCTGATTGCATCAACGTGCTGCATTCCCGAGATAACATATCCGAAAACTGTGTGGCAAGAGCCGTCGTCTTTGGTGTCACTGGGCGTCAGATCCCCCCAGCAATCCTTTCCTTCTTCCCAATCGAGGAAGTCTGCCACGCCATCGGATGGGACGATGTAGAATTGGCTGCCGTCGGTGTTTTTTCCGGCGTGTGCTGCAGCAATCGCGCCAGCTGTGTGCTTCAGGCCGTTCTCGTGCTCGAATGGAATTGTGTAATCCTCCTTCTGCCGGCACTCGCTCTCTGGAGTCTGCGCCCCATTGCAGTATCCGTAATAATGTGCAGCGTATCCTCCGGAGCCGCCCATGTTCTGGATATCTCCTCCTTGAATCATGAATCCTTCAATCACCCTATGGAACTCCCCCCCGTCGTACTGGAAATTCCTTGCATGGGTCAACATGCTCTCAACGTGCATTGGTGCTTCGTCCTGGTACAACTCAATTTGTATCTCCCCAGTTACTGATTGACCATTGAGGGTATACTGTACCTCGAGGGAAACTATGGGGTTACTGTCATCACCTAGATACTCAGAAACTAGTTTTATCGAGACGAGGAAGACTGCCATTGAGAGGACCATTACCAGAAGCCCCAGAGGAGTCGGGTTTCCTTGATCGAACATCTGCAGTCCAAGACCGAGAGAGATTGACTGCTCGTCCATCATCGAAGCGAGTTTGTTCATATTCCTGCGGGTTTCCTTGTTCTTCGGATCGATGGAAAGAGACTTGTTGTAATTTTTGTATGCCTTCTGCCAGTGTGACTTCTGGTTCCTCTTATCGATGACACCCAACTCTGTACCTGCATCTGCTGCCAGAGAGAGTGTCTTGGCTCTCTGAGCCTCGTTTTCTACACTTCCCCAAGCCGATCTGAGTGCCTCCAATGCACCTTCCGGATCCTTCTTGTCGCCCAACAACTTGGTGGCTTCGTCCCAAGATTTCTGCAGTTCTGCTGGAATTGGCACGGGTTCGCGAAAGCCCCCTCATTGAAAACTGCAACGGATGAGATGATGAAGCAAATTTGTTGATTTTTCTATGGTAACGCATAAGACCCTGAGACTTCGCCGAAGCCCTGCGAGCGACCTACTGGAAGCACTGGGGACGAAGAAAGCAATGGGAAAAATCGTCAACGATTTCGTAATCAATGTCGCGACTGCAAACGGGACGGGTTCCCAATCATCCAATCTGATTATTCTCCACTCGATGTTCGAGATGGGGATTCCAGTAAGCGGGAAGAACCTCTTCCCGAGCAACATCTCCGGTTTGCCGACGTGGTTCATTATCCGAGTGAGCGATGATGGGTACCAAGCCCCTGGAGACTACACCAATATCCAGGTTCTTATGAACAAGGACACCTGGATGAAGGACCTCGAGGGTCTAGAGCCTGGAACCATAGTGGTCTACAACGAGGATGTCAAACTCCCGGTGGACAGGGACGACTGCGTCCTGCTGGGAATGCCGATGACGAAGATGGCTAGGAAAATCAACCCCAAGCTCGGGAGGCTGATTGCAAACATGTACTATGTAGGAGCGGTCGCCCATCTCCTAGGAATAGACGAGGATGCAATTGGTAAGGCCGTCAAAGCCCAGTTCAGAGGAAAGGAGAAAGCAGTTGAGTTGAACATGCAAGCAATCTCCGAGGGTAGGTCATTCGCAGAGGAGAACTGGGAGTTCGAGTGTCAGTATTGCGTTGAGAGCAGGGAGAAGGATCCCGACTCTTTCCTGATCGAGGGGAATGAGGCAATTGCTCTTGGATCGATATATGGGGGGATTAGCATGCTATCTTGGTACCCGATTACTCCTTCTTCCTCCCTTGCGGAGTCGATAATTGGATGGTTGCCAGAGCTTCGCAGTGATGGCGAAGGAGGTAGCACTTGCGCCGTCATCCAGGCCGAAGACGAGTTAGCTGCAGCGGGCATGGTGCTTGGTGCTGGATGGGCCGGAGGCAGAGGTATGACTTGCACAAGTGGCCCGGGAATCTCCCTGATGTCCGAATTCATAGGTCTGTTCTACTTCTCTGAGGTTCCTGGGGTAATTTGGGATGTTAACAGAGTGGGACCTTCGACTGGATTGCCAACCAGAACCCAACAGGGGGACCTAGCGATGCTCTACGAGGCGAGCCATGGGGATACCCAGCACATCGTACTAATCCCCGGGACAGTTGACGAATGTTTCGAATTCGGTTGGAGGGCCTTCGACTACGCCGAGAGATTCCAGACCATGGTCTTCGGATTCAACGACCTAGACTTGGGGATGAACCGATGGGTGACATCTGGCTTCAATTACCCGGATAAGCCCATGGACAGAGGAAAGGTCATCAGAAGTCAGGAGGAGTTAGATTCGATTGCAAATTACGGCAGGTACCGGGATGTCGATGGCGACGGCATAGCATACAGGACATTGCCAGGCAGTGGACTAGACCCAATTCTGTACAGAGGGACGGGACATGACGAGGATGGGATATACTCGGAAGACCCCCAGGTGTACCACGATGCGATGGCGAGATTGAAGAGGAAGATCGATGGTGCAAGGGAGCACCTGCCTGAACCCGTGATTAGAGAGGAGGAGAACAAGGAACTGGGTGTTATTTTCTATGGGTCCATGGAGAACACCATCGTCGAGATTGACGACATGCTGGAAGAGAGCGGCCTTTCTGTGAGCACATGCAGGGTCAGGGCCCTTCCCCTTCATGCAGAGGTGGAGGATTTCATTAGAAGGCACGAGAGGACGATTGTGCTCGAGATTAATCGTGATGGGCAGCTATTCGGAATCATTCGCAAGGAGTTCCCCGCTGATTTGATACCGAAGATACACAGCGTTGCATACAGTGATGGAATGCCACCAAGGGCAAGGGTATACTCCGATATGATTCTAGAAGTTCTGAAGGAGGTGTCTTGATGGTCAAACTGAACGTACTAGAGCTGGAAAAAGCAGAATACACCGGTGGAAAATCGTCCTTGTGCCCTGGTTGCGGACACGACCAGATCTCGAATAACATAATCCAAGCTGCCTGGGAGAACGGGATTCAACCAGAGAAGATAGCGAAGATGAGCGGGATTGGATGCTCCTCCAAGACCCCGGCTTACTTCCTCGGGAAGAGCCATGGTTTCAACACCGTGCACGGGAGGATGCCATCGGTAACCACCGGGGCGAACATGGTGAACAAGGACCTGAGCTTCTTGGCAGTGTCTGGCGACGGGGATACCGCGAGCATAGGCATAGGGCAGTTCATCCATGCCATCAGGAGGAACCTGGATATGGTCTACATAGTGGAAAACAACGGCGTCTACGGACTCACCAAGGGGCAGTACAGCGCCACTGTCGAGAAGGGGTCGAAGAAGAAGAAAGGGAGCGAGAACCAACAAGCGCCGATTGACCTCTGTGCTATGGCAATCAACCTAGGATGCAGTTTCGTAGCCCGATCGTTCTCAGGAAGCAAGAAGCAGTTGACTGCACTAATTAGAGCAGCGATGAGCCACAGAGGGATGGCTTTCATTGACGTCATCTCCCCGTGCGTGACCTTCGCCAACAACGACGAGTCCTACAAGTCCTACAACTACGTGAAGGCGAATGACGAGGTACTACACATCCTGGACTACATCCCCCACTTCTCCCCACTAGAGGAGGTGGAGGTCCCAGAAGGAGAGTTCAGGGAGGTGAATCTGTTCGACGGGTCGACCTTGAGGCTAGAGACCTTGGCAGCAGACCACGATTACACAGATGCAGTCTCCGCATTGAGTGCCATTCACCAGTCTGAGAAGGCTGGAAGTCATGTGACAGGACTTCTCTACTACGACGATGACGTACCGACCGCAACGGACACACTGGGTCTGAGCGAAACGCCCCTAGTGGATCTCTCCGAGGAACTCCTGAGACCCAGCGAGGACAGTCTGGAGAAGGTGAATTCCAGTTTCAGGTCATGAGTACTAAGTTCTGATTGCTCGGTTTTCTTGAAATATCCGGGCCTTGTCCGTGTTACACCAGTCCCTTGGTGTAGCGGTCCATCATATGGCACTCTGGATG
>CAYFGC010000020.1:0-18284 GCA_964342625.1 uncultured Candidatus Poseidoniales archaeon
GACTTTGTTTGATGCCTGCCTCGGAGAGGATATGCTGTCAGACGGAGAGTTCCACACGATGATTTGGGAAGATGGGGTTGAGGTTTGGGTCACTCAGATGGGCTCACTAATGAATATGAATACGGCCTTTGTTGACAGAGAAAATGACGTTGTTGCAATCATCGATCCATACGATGCAAAAAAATGGACCGAGAAACTAGAACAAGAGGGTTTGGAGCCAACTCACCTACTCTACACACACACCCACAGGGATCATGCGGCTGGTTATCCTGGGATGATAAAGAGATACCCAAATATGGAAGTCTGGGGTCATGAGGATGCCAGGGTTCCAAACTTACTGGGCCACATAGTTTTCAGGAATGTAGACTTCACTGATACCTGGATAGGTGCTCCTGGGGAAAGTGTTGACTGGGTCGCAGGGTCAATTTGTCTAACTGTAACCCACTCGCCGGGTCATGCTCCTGGCCATGTTACGTTCCATGGCCATGGAGTCTACCATGCTGGTGATTTGCTATTCGTTAGGAGCGCAGGTAGGGTTGATCTTCCGGGAGGTGATCCCAAGGCCCAACAGAGGAGCCTGATAAGAGCAAAAGAAATTCTCCAAGAGCTCCCTCAGGACTGGAGGCTAATACCCGGACATAGATATGATGACTTCAGGGGCGAGGTACCCGACTGGATAAGTCTGGGTGATGCGTTGAAGCACAACTACTTCCTTTCTAATATTACAATGGTTGACTAGGCTATCTTCTCAGGAGCCTCCTAACCAGGCTGCTTTCTTCGTCGAGAGATGTTGATTCTTCCTCCCTGACCTTCTTCAATGCGCTAATGGGTACCCAATCATCTGGCACTAACCTCCATGGGGTCACTCTTGCCATTATCCCCAGAAGGACTTGGCTTCCTGGAATCATGAAAACGCGGAGAGGCGGGACAACCAGGCTCAGTGCAGCTAAGTCGTCTCTGGCCTGGATTCTATCCTTCCGGCTAACCCTTCGTCCGATTAGAATACTGGATAGAGTAGCAGAAGTCTGCTTGAAGTGCTCAGCTCCGATTTTCGAAGTGTCCCAAGCCTTCTCAATAGACTCACCCCACTTGCTAGGTTCCTTTGCTACTTCCTTAATCTCATTCTGTGATTTATCGGGAAGTTTGCGATATGCTGCGGCTGTTCCTGTTGCCACCCATGGCAACCACCTCACCATGAATCCTGCGAATTTCCTGAACCTGCCCATAGGATCACTCGGTCTTGTCTATCCTTTGGGATGAGACTCCCCTAGACTTCATTTCTTTCTGTACGGTTCCAGATGGCAAAGACCCGTCCTGCTCCAATGCGGAAAGTGCAGCAATCACGATGCTATTTGTATCGATTTCGAAGAAGGTACGCAAGGCTTCTCTGGAGTCTGAGCGGCCGAACCCATCGGTGCCTAGGACGACATATCGTCCACCGACCCATCTTTGAATCATCTCAGGGACAGAGCAAATGTAATCGGATGTTGCTATGGTTGGGGTTTCATCTCCAAAACATTCGGAAACGTATGGTGTTGATTCGCTTCCGGGACTGAGGCGCATCTTCCTCTCATGTTCCATTCCTATTCGTCGAAGTTCCCCGTAGGAGGTAACCGACCAAACTTCCGATTGTATCCCATGATCACGCAATAGATCTGTGGCAGCCTCTCTTACGAGATTCAGTATCGGGCCGGAACCTAGTAATCTGACCTTAGGGCCATTACCCGATGTCTCTTCAACGAGATAAGCCCCTCTGATTATCCCTTCATCGGTTCCTGCCGGCTTTGGCATCTGTTGTTGATTTTCATTGTATAGCATTATGTAATGGAACACATCCATATTCTTGCCCCACATCTCATCAATCCCATGTCGAATTATTGTCGCTAGTTCGTATGCATAAGCAGGGTCCCATGCGCGACAGTGTGGGACAGCAGAGGCCATCAGGAGGCTGTGGCCGTCTTGATGCTGCAATCCTTCACCATTCAGTGTAGTTCGTCCTGCAGTTGCACCCATGAGGAAACCTCGAGCCCTAGCATCGGCAGCACTCCAAATCTGATCGCCTACTCTCTGGAAGCCAAACATTGAGTAAAAGGTATAGAAGGGAATTGTTGGAGAGTTCGCATTCGAGTAAGAAGTTGCGCTAGAAATCCATGAGGCTATTGCTCCGGCCTCGGAGATTCCTTCCTGAAGCACCTGCCCAGAATCAGATTCCTTGTAATTCAGCAGCATCTTATGATCTACGGGAGTATACTTCTGCCCCTTTGATGCAAATATTTCGAACTCGCTGAAGAGGGGATCCATGCCGAAGGTCCTTCCTTCATCAGGTATGATCGGGACGACCTTTTCTCCTATCTCCGACTTCATTAGAGACCGCAATAGTCGAACGAAGGCCATTGTGGTCGATACCTCTTGCCCCTCCGGAGTCCCCTCGTCGAATGCTGCGTATGTTTCCTCACCTGGAAGATCTTCAGCGATGTTGATTGGTCTTCTCGAAGGTAGGGGTCCGCCAAGGTGTTTTCTTCGCTCAAACAAATACTCGATTTCATCTGAGTCCTCTTCCAGAGTGACAAATGGATCATCCTCGAGTCTGGAATCATCCAAGTTAAGCCCAAGTGCGTCACGATAAGCAACAAGGTCCTCGAGATTCATCTTCTTCTTCTGATGAGTAGAGTTTCTCCCCTCGAATGAATCGATACCCCAGCCCTTAACGGTATGTGCAAGAATCACAGCGGGTCCATTTGCGGACAGTGCCGCTTGGTATGCAGAATATACTTTGATTGGGTCGTGACCACCTCTAGTCAGTTCCTCGATAATTGTGTCGGGTATAGAGTCACCCAATGCTTGGAGTGCTTCGCTCCCAGAGAACAGTTCATCCCGGAACTCACTAGCGGTTAGGGTGCTCAGACGTTGCCAGTCTCCATCTGTTATTGCCTCCATCTTGTTCAACAACTCACCGTTTGTATCAAGTTGGAAGACTCTGTCCCACTCCGAGCCCCAGATGACCTTGATCACCGTCCATCCTGCGCCTCGATATAGTCCCTCCAACTCTTGGATAATGTTGGAGTTTCCTCGAACGGGCCCATCTAACCTCTGGAGGTTGCAATTGACGATTACAACCAGATTATCCAACTGTTCTCTACCAGCAACTGCTATGGATGCGATGGCTTCGGGTTCGTCCATCTCTCCGTCCCCTAAAAACGCAAAAACACGACTCTCAGAGGTATCGGCCAAATTTCTCTGGTGGAGATACTTCCAGAATCTGGCCTGCATTACTGCACCAAGTGGCCCGAGACCCATCGAGACCGTTGGATACTCCCAGAATTCTGGCATTAGGCGAGGATGGGGGTATGAAGAGAGGCCGTCTTCGAAGGCTTCTTGTCGGAAGTTTGAGATCTGCTCCCTAGTAATACGACCCTCTAGGAATGCCCGAGAGTAGATTCCAGGACTAGCATGCCCTTGGATGTAGAGTGCGTCTCCTATCCCATTGTGGTCCTTTCCTCTGAAGACATGATTGAAGCCGACCTCGTACAAAGTTGAGCTCGAGGCATATGTGGAAATGTGTCCACCGATTCCATCCATCCTTCTATTTGCATCGGAGACCATTGCTGCTGCATTCCAGAGAACATGATTCTGGATACTCTTCTCAATTCTCAGATTTCCAGGATACGGTTGTTGTTGGTCGATGGAAATTGAGTTCAGGTATGGCGTCCTTGAAGTGGAAATATCGATTCCAAGAGCCGTTGCCTCGGACAACAGTTCCTGAAGGAGGAGGCGGGCCCTGGAACTGCCAGAGGAAGATGTCACCGTCCTCAACGACTCAAGCCACTCATCGGTCTCTTCGGGGTCCATATCAGGAAGGGTCTGGCGAGGTTTGGTTGGAGACATGTCTGCACTACTGCCCCGCGGGGCAGAATCACCAGCCAAGGCGTGTTTTTTGAATGGGTCGTCTTTCTAATCTGCTCAAACAGGGGATGGCCCATGTCCGAGCTCTATGATGTGGCACTCGTGCATGGTCCTAACGCCTGCTACTGTAATTGCAGAATCGCCAGACACGCATCTCTCTCCGTTCCACTTCTTGACGGTCCTAACCACTGTCTTGGATCCTGGGGCGTTGTTGGGGTCTACCTTCATCTCAACAATTAGCTCTCCGACCTGTCCCAACCAATCCAAAGCCGCATCAATGCTCCTTCGAGCGTAACCATGCCGTTGCTCAGAACTGCGTACCCAATAACCCAAGTTCCATGTAGCTCTATCTGATCTAGTAACTCTATCGAAACCGATCAATCCAATCACATAACCATCCCATGGACGTATCATAATCCAATGATGGAGGAGTCCGGTTCGACCCTTTCGCTCAGTATCTCCGATAAAATCCTCTATCTGCGGCCTAATTTCGTTATCTGGATTTATCCAAGGCATGGCCCTGATAACATCTGGCCATGTTTCCTCAAATGCCTCGACTATTTCTGGGGTGTGTGTCCTAGATGCTGGCCTGAGCACCAAGCCTTCGTCGACCCTGATGGAAGAGGTTGCCCTCCTGTGCATTATTTTCGGGGAGGAGCTCCAACGCATCAGTACTGCGTATCAGGACTTGGTTATGAAGTCAGTTTCTCCTTAGCTCGGGCGACATCTGGGTCTTCTGGATACGTTTTGAAGGCTGATTCGACCATCCTTTGGGCCTCAACATTCCTTCCAATTGACATTAGTAGCTTACCGACGGAGTAGACCAAAGAAGTCCTATTCCCCAAGTGAGGGCCAACCTCGTCAAGAAGGACTGTGGTCTGGGCTTTATTCTGGTCTTTTGCAGATCTGAAGGCTGCCTGAAGCTGTTTGATAATTTCCGGAATGGGCCATTCGTCCTGTTGCTGCCATGGCCAGAAAGAGGGTTTGGCTTGGTACGGCATATCAACGGTTTTCTCTTCTCCAGGTGGGAGAACCGGTGCAGACGGAATCTGAACAGGTACTTCGATAGGCTCAGGCTCCTTTTCTTCTTGAATTGGCGTCGCTGTAAGTTTCGGAATAGGTATCGAGGGGGCGGGTGGAATTGGAGGGGCATCCATTGATGATGAGTCTTCTCTAGCAAAGGCTTCCTCGAATGCGTCTACCTTCCCATCTCCATCAAAGTCATACTCGTCTATGCTCGCAACCTCTCTGGATGGGGAGCCGATATCGTTAGCCTCGATAACCTCGTTAGATTCCAGAGGATGTGTGAAATTTGGAGTCTCAGCATTTGGTTGTATTAACTCGATTTTTCTTTGATCCAATTTCTCTTCCTCTTCTAGTGAGCTTCTGGGAACTTCGAATTTCTGAACGAATTGAGGGATGTCGTCTGCAGTTAGCTCATACTCCTCTTCTATTTCTTCGGTGGGTGGTGTAAACGAGTCGAAATCTGGTTTTCTGTCCAATTGGACTTCATCGCCTTCCCCATATTGCGAGACTTCCACGGTTAAGTCATCAAATGCAAATGCAGTAGCAATCGGTTCATCCTCCGCTTCGTCATCTTCAATCTCGCTCATTAGTTGATCCAATAAGTCCGTGGATTCGTCTTCCCCAAGTCCTGAACTCTGCTGGAAGGAAGGACGGTCTATCTGATAGAAGCATCGCGTGCAAACCTTGGTTCCTTCTTGATTCAAATGTTGACAGGAAGGGCATACGATGCCCTTTGGGTTAGAATTACTCCATGACTTAAATCTGTCAAATACCAATCCCGTCCCCCCAGCATTTCCTTTCGACAGTGGTGAACGTTTAATTCTCACTGGGAATGGTTTGTTTTTTTGAATCTAGAACCCGTCAAGTAACCGTGATAGGGGCAGGGTGAGACGGGTGTACGTGGGCGACACTGAGAAAACGGTTCCATGTCGCTTCAAAAGGAGCCAGGACCACCACGAAGCCTACTTACGTCTAATCAGATGGGAGTTGGATGATGAGTTGGCAATGACCGAAGAGAGGCTCAGAAATTGGTCAGAAAAGAAGTTGGAAGCGAATGGAATTGCCCTTTTCGGATTGAATGCCAAGACAGATGGTTGGTTATTCGGTCAGCGTATCATTAGACTTAGACGAGGGGTTGGGAAAAACCTTGGTTCCCATCGTTTCAGGCAAGGTGACATAGTGATGCTTAGTAGAGGTAGTCCACTGACTGAGAAGCCTATTGAGGCCATAGTGAGCAATAGAAGCAGAGACTCGATTAGAATAGTCCTGCCAGAGGCGCCGCAAGGTCTGCGGAAGGGGACGTGGAGAATTGATAGAGGGGCCAATCGTGTCGCATTTGACAGGATGAGGGATGCCCTCAATTCTATCTTCGAAGAAGATGGGAGTGCTCCTCTGAGAGAGTTGCTTCTAGGTCTAGTTCACGATCCCGTAGGAACGGCTTCACTGGTTCCAGAACTAGGAGGAGTGAAGCAAAAAAGAGTCCCACTGCCAAGTGACATGAATAAGGCTCAGAGGGAAGCTGCAGAGAGTGCAATAAATAGTAGAGTGACATTGATTCAAGGTCCTCCAGGAACAGGTAAGACTCACACTGCAGTTAGGATCCTCGAGAACTGGGCTATTCTAGACACTGGAACAGTACTAGCAGTAGCTGACTCAAACGTTGCCGTTGACAACTTACTGGAGGGTTTGCTAGAGAGGGGAGTTAGGGCAGTGAGGCTAGGTCAACCCGTGAAGGTAAGGGAGAATCTGAGAAACGCAACAATGGATGCTAGGATGGAAAGCCACGAATTGAATAGGGATCTGGTAGAGGAGATTGAGAGAAACGAAAAATTGTCTAGGAGGATCAAGGGCATGAGAGGGGGGAAGGAAAAGGGCCTAGCACACAGGGACCTTAGCAGAGGGTGGAAGGAAGTGAAAAGACTCGAAAGGCAAATTCGAGACGACATCCTTGATAGGGCTCAGGTTCTATGTTGTACTTGCATTGGTTCTGGACATGATTTACTCGACGGTCGGAGGTTTTCTCGGGTTCTAATTGATGAGGCGACTCAGGCGACGGAGCCCGCGGCATTGGTTCCCATTGTGAAAGGGGCTAGGCAAGTCGTATTGGTTGGTGATCACAGGCAACTGCCTCCGACCGTGATTTCTCGTCGGGCCGAGAATGGGGGTTTGAGTCGGTCTCTATTCGAGCGACTGGTGGAAATGGGAATCGAGCCTCTACTGCTTAACACTCAGTATAGGATGCATCCATCAATTTCTGAGTTTCCGAACTCTCAGTTCTACCGGGGGATGCTTGAGAATGGGGTGAATGAGTCTGAAAGAGAGGCGCCTCCTGGGATGCTTTGGCCCGATTGGGACTCGCCGTTAGCGTTCCTTCCAGTCGATGGCGATGAGTTGCTTTCACCCGATGGGGCCTCGAAGGAGAATGCAGCAGAGGCATCATGGGTTGTGAAAATTCTGATTGGCTTCGTAGACGATGGTGGGCTTGATCTAACGGACATTGGTATTGTAACACCATACGCTGGACAAGTTAGGGCGATCAGGGATATGCTCCCAGAGTCGATGCAGGGTGTCGAGGTTAGGACTGTTGACGGGTACCAAGGAAGAGAGAAGGATGTGATAATATTCTCTTGTGTAAGATCGAACTCGGATGGAAATGTAGGTTTCCTTTCTGATAGAAGAAGGCTTAACGTGGCACTTACCAGATCTAAGCGTGGTCTCGTGGTAATTGGAAACCCGGATACGTTGAGACATGATGAAAACTGGAAATCTTGGATTGAGCATGTTAGGAGTCGTAAACTTGAGGCATGGCATCTTCTGGGTACTGCATGAGGTGCATGAATGAGCGATCATGACTCCCCCATCTCAGTTCATGGCGGGGGGACGCTGGCGAAGGCAATAGTTTCCCAGGGGAATGATCATTGGTCGGTTCCAGATGGGTCAATACTAGCCTCTTGGGCTAGGAGAATGGTGGCCTTCGTTATTGATGTCACAATCGTATACTCAGTACTGAACCTGTCAACGGGGGGGATGGTAGCGAATGCATTGAATGTGAGGCTATGGGCATCATCTGATTTTCACTACTCTATTGCATTCGCTGCTATATTGCTTGCCAGTCACTGGCTATACTGGAGAGTCACTGGTTTGGCTTTCTCAAGATCCCTTGGCCAGAAGATGCTTGGCATCGCGATTGTGAAAGACAATGGAGATGCGGTGACCAGTGAAATGTGGGACAAGCGGGCGGCGGGAAAGCTACTGTACCTAATACCCGTATTGAACTTCTACTTCGGCATCTACGAGTTGGCTAGAATCTCGCAGAGGCATACTCATCAGTCAAATCTTGATCTTCGAGTGGGGACAATTGTCGCACATTCTGCTTCCCTGCCCCCAGGAAGTAGAAGACATATCAGATAATGGTGAGAGTTTGGACGAAGTCGTTGAGTGGGTTCGTTCTGGGAAGTGCATTGTCTATCCGACCTCCACACTTCCTGCTCTGGGTTGCATCCCGGAAACGAGGGCTCTAGATGCGTTGTTTGAGATTAAGGGCAGACCCCGGAGTGCTCCTGTAAGTCTGGGAGTGGCCGATCTAAGTCAAGCTAGTGAGATTGTTGAGGTCACGGATGATGTGTACGAAATACTAGATGCCTTTCCAAAGGGTTCTCTAACCATAGTTCTCAATCCAAATGACGAGATGGACTTTCGTCTAGGAACTAGGGGCGTTGCAGTTCGTGTGGTCTCGGACCCCAGGGCTAGAGAATTACTCCTCAAGACTGGTCCATTGACTGCCACCAGTGCAAATCATACTGGCCAAGAGCCCTTGCTGGATTGCATCACGGCAGCAGATTCTCTATGTACCTCGGAACATGCTGTTTTAGGGGTTGATGGTAGATGTCAAGGGGGTCTGCCCAGTACTTTGATAGCATGGCATACGGTCTGCGAATCACCTGAGTCGCTAAGGATAGAGGTAGTTAGAGAAGGTAAGGTCAGTACCAAGGAGATTTTGTCATGGTGGAAGAGGAGGACCTGAAGCAATGGAGAGACGCGGGTCACGTAGCTAGAAGGACGCTAGAAGGAATCAAGGGCGAGATCGTTGCTGGCAAGCAGTGGTCCGAAGTCATAGATTCCGCCGAGAGGTTCATCAGAAGACATGGAGGCAAGGCAGCCTTCCCCGTGACAATCTCAGTTAACGATATGGCTGCCCACTATACATCGAATACCGAACTGACTCCCCCCGAGGGTTTTGATGGGGAGATGGTTTTCCAGAAAGGCGATCTTGTCAAGCTAGATGTTGGAGTTCACATCAAAGGAGCACTTGGGGACAATGCTCTAACGATTGAGGTCGGAAACGGGGGAGAGCATACTGAGCAGATTAGGGCAGCCAAAGAGGCAAGAGATGCTGCGATAGAGAAGATGCACCCCGGTACACCTTGGCATGTGATTGGAGAAGCTGCCCAGCAAGCATCTGTTGATGCTGGTTTTGAGCCAATCAGAAATCTAAGTGGCCACAAGATGGAGAGATGGAGCCTGCACTCAGGTGTATCAATACCCATGTATGCATGTGGTCCGAAAAACTCTGCCTACAAAGGAGAAGTGGAAGCGGGTGGAGTATATGCGGTAGAGCCGTTCAATACCACTGGAAAGAGTGGGATGATTGAAAATGTTCCACCTGCTGATTCATCCAACATTCTTCGGGTGACAGGGGATGTTAGGATTAGGAAGGCACTCTCAAAGGGGAAGTTGAAGCCTCTTGGAGCGACCATGGCGAGATACATCGAAGAGCGATACAACACCCTACCCTTCGCAGAAAGGTGGGCATCCCCACTGCTTAGCAAGCCGTTTCCAGAAGAAGACGATGAGTCACTTAAGAGGAAATGGAAGGCTCTTGTAAAGAAATTGACCTCGATTAGGTTTCTTGAGGTCTACAGTGCTCTGAGAGATGTCGACAGAGGTGATGTTGGACAGTTCGAGCATACAGTTTTCATCACTGAAGGCGGTCCAGAGATTCTTACCGTAGAGTAATCTACAAGAAAAATAAGAAAACCAGGGAAAACCTACAAATTTCTCACAACGATTAACTATTGTCGCCTTTCTGGTTGAACCGTACAGGACGAAAGGTTCTCGCTGAGTGCATCCCATCCCCTCGCATTTATCTCTCTCCTGTACACCTTAATGGTTCAGTCGGATGACTCTATCCAGTTACATCTCTGGTAGTCTCAGCCTTGCCAAACATGGTTACTACAATTATCGCCGCGAATATCAGTGACATGCCCCCAATCTGCTGAATTGATGGTTTCTCAGAGAGTAGTATGACCCCCCATAGAATTGTTAGAACCGGTTGGAGAAGGATGGCGAATGAGGTGTGGGCGGCTGGAAGTCTTGGTAGGGCATATGTGATTGCAATCCACCCAATTACCTGGCAAGAGATAGAGAGCAAGATGATCCAACCGTGTCCAGGCCAAGTGAAAGAGAAGGCAATTGGCTCTATGTCAAGTCTAGAGAGAGGCAATATTCCGACAATGAGAAGCCCCGTTGCTGCCCCTGCGGTTGCATCCAATTGAAGATTGACAGATGGAGCTTGGATCCTATTCGAGAATCTGTAAAGGATTAGGAATGAAGAGTAGAATATGGCTGCAACTATCCCTCCCAATACTCCCTTGATCGGATCTTCCCCATATGGTTCATCATCCCATATTCCAGAAATGAAGATTAGCCCTAGCATTACCATCGGAAGAGCAAGTAGTATCATCCGATTGGGCCTTTCACCAAACATCCACCAACTGGCCAGTGTCACTATTATTACCTGAGAGTTGCCAATCAGGGTTGCAATTCCACTTCCTATGTAGTCAATTGCACTGTGATAACCAACGAAGTCTATTGCCAGAAGCAAACCAGCGGAAAAGGCGAGCGTTCTATTCCTTATTCCCCTCGGATCATCCCGATTCAAGTACCATACAAGGAAGACAAGGATTGGGAGAGCGTACAACATCCGGAAGAATGCCCCTGTTACAGGATGTGTATCAGAACGAATATACAACAATGGTGCGAATGAGAGCAGCATCGCTCCGAAGAGGGCAATTAGCATGATTCGCCGGTCATCGGCGGGCGTAGACATCCAATCCCTCACTCTTTAGCAAGAATATTCTGGAGGTCTCCAGACTGATACATCTCTAGAACTATGTCTGAACCCCCAATCAGTTCGCCGTTGATGAATATCTGAGGGATGGTTGGAAAATCTGACCACTCCTTCAATGCAGGTCTGGCTCTGGGATCAAGTAGGACGTTTACGCAGGCAAAGGTCTCCATCCCAAGTTCTGCAATTACGGAGCTGAGGACCTGTGCTCCTCTAGCGGAGAATCCGCATTGAGGATGTTCTGGCGTTCCCTTCATAAAAATCACAATTTTATTTTCGTCAACAACTTGTTGCAGCTCTTCTGGTGTCCAGTCAAAACTCATCTCAATCACTCCTTCCTTGGTCTGCGAATATGCACGCCATAGAACTCATGCTCTTGACCGTGTGGGTCGAAAGCAGTTTGAGTTGATTCTTCGGCTTGCTCGGGGGTCATGCACTTCAGGTCAAGTGCATGGACGGTGTTGTTTGAAATGTATTCCTTGAAGTGGTTCAGTATTGGCTTCTGTCTCTGAAGTGGCAATACTCCCTCATAGCTTTTCGATGTCACTCTCACATGGAAGTGATCACCGGACCCGTGCAAATCGGTTGCTTCTACGATTGCATCGGGAACGACCTTGAGAATCTCTTGGGTCATCCATTCTACTGTCACCATGTATTGCGGAAGATATGGCTTGGATATAAATTAGATTTCGAGATTGTTTGTGATGGAAACTAAGTTCTCGCCTATTGATGCTCGTTTGTTAATCAGGCCTGAGCCAACTACTGCAATATCAATTCCCCATCCAGCTACCAATGCCGCATTGTGATTTTTTATTCCGCCGTCAATCATCAGTTTTGTCTCTCTGCCACCATTTTCGATCTGAAAGTCGATTGCCTCGCGGAGCGATCTAACCTTCCCCTCTACTTCGGGGATGAAGGATTGGCCGCCCTTTCCAGGGACTACTGACATTACCAGAACTAAATCCAGTTCAGATAGGAACGGGAGAAGACCGTCGATTGCAGTATCTGGATTAATAACGCATCCAGATTGAACTCCTGAGTCATGCAATTGGGAAATCAGTTTTGGAAAATCCTCTACAGCCTCTAGATGTGCAATCACCATATCGACGCCTGCATTTGCATATTGCTCCCACGTCTCCTCGGCATTTGTAATCATCAAGTGGCAATCAATGAAAACCTTAGGGCCGACTCTTTCTCGAACGGATTTGATCAATGCTGGTCCAAAAGTGATTGTTCGGTTGACTACCCAGTTTCCATCCATGACGTCCATGTGCAACCAATCAATTCCGGCATCGATTGCCTCGTCGATGGTTTCACCCAACCTGCAGAAGTCTGCTGTTAGTATGCTGGGCGTAATTTCCATGCTCTCCTCGTCGATTAGGAAGGGGTGCCGGTTCTCAATACCTTCTAATCCGACCTAACCAATAACACACATGTTGATAGGATGGGAAACAATCCCTCGGATTAGGTGGAATAATGGGCAAGGTTGTCGATACTGGTGACACAGACTTTGATGTTACAACAAAGAGCGATGAGTGGGTTCTAGCGGACTTCTGGGCACCATGGTGTGGGCCATGCAGAATGGTTGGTCCGGTCCTATCACAGATTGCCGAAGAAAGAGAGATTACGATTGCAAAGGTGAATACCGACGTCAACCCACTTACTTCAGGGAGATTTGGCATAAGGGGGATTCCAGCGCTTATTCTATTCAGGAACGGGGAGATGGTGGATAGGATGACTGGGGCGATGCCCAAGCAGAGTATGGATTCATGGCTAGACAGGCATATGTCCTAGTCTTCCGCGTCGTTCAGTTTTCTCAGCCTCTCTTCAAATGGCTTTCCAACATCCCTCAGTAGTCTTGATCTAAGGGCTTCATGCAACCACATCCCTTCCTCTAACTCAAGCATTAAACCCCTCTCGATAAGTTGTGCTGGGGGGGTTCCATCGATTTCTGCAGCAATTGCCAGCCTCTCCCATGGAACCGGTCGTTCGGAGGTTGCTAGAATTGAAAGGATCTCTCGGTGCTCAACAGGAAGGACGTTCAGAATTTCCTCATCCAAGAATCTGAGCCAGTCCTCATGCAGGGTCTGTCCGTACATTTCCAGTAATTCTACTGCGAGAGGATGTCCTCCTGTTACTCTGTGAATCTCCGATGCAACAGCACTTTCTGGGACTTGTATCATTTCTATCCAAGCTTCAATTTCTTCTGGAGAAAGTCCAGATAGGGCCAATTCAGAAACCTTGTCCAGGGTGTGAACATATCGACGGTCATAGAAGGCAAGACTTGTTCTGGAAATCATCAATAGCCTTAGTTGGGTTTTCTCAGCGGTCTGCAGTAGGGCTCCGAAGAGATGGTCGCCGCTGGTTCCGATATTGTGAACGTCATCTAAGACTACGATAATTTCATCTGATTTGCCTCCATCCTCTGTGTCATTGGCGTTATACTTCTCATCCAACAAATGTGCTGTTAATCGTCTCCTAAATGCGTCTATTTCTAGTCTAGCTGCAGGCTTGTAGGGTAGAGTCTCCAAGATTTTGTAAGGATCTTCTGATTCCTCAGTGATGCCAATTCGATGAAGTAGGCTAGTTGCAATTCCCAGAGGCGAGTCCCATGGTTGGCAGGGATAGTACATGGTCTTGAGATTTGGATTTGCACCCATGATCTCTGAAATCCAATGGGATGCTAGTGTTGTCTTTCCACAGCCAGCGATTCCAGAGATGACTAGAAGGGGTCTTTGGGAATTGAACCACTTGTCCAAATATCTCAACTCATCCTTTCTCCCATGAATTGTGCGCGTCTTTGGAGGGTTTGTGTGGTAGGTGGAATGTGCCCCAGTGAGAACGGTGGATATTTCTGGTTGTGGTTTTTCTTCGTTTTTTCTAACTAGCGCACCGAATCGAATGTCTCCGAAATTTAAGACTCCCTCGTGTTGGGCGTGCATCAGGATTTGAAGTAGGCTGAGTCCGGCATGCAACTTATTGGCGGCCTCATCCGCTCTGATTTCCAGAACGCTGCCATCCTTCGATCTTACCAGGACGTTGAGTGCCCGTAGCTCAGAAATTCTCTCTCTCGCAAGATCTCTACCATCTTCTGTTAATTGCCATGTCTTTTGCCTACGGGAGTCCCCTCTAACCGACCTACTGTGTTGGGAAATAAACCCCTGAGAAATCAGTTGTCTCATCGCTCTTGAGACATTTGGCGGATGCAATGCACAAGATTCTGCAATCCCAGAACGAGTGACTTCGGATGTGACTGTGTAGTGGTCGGCTTGGAAGTCCTGCTCCCAAAGATGCAGGACTATTCTATCAGAAACGGGCACGTTGGGTCTTGAAACATTGCGGGCCACAGAATCAACGGTGGAGGATTAGAGCATCAAGGTTCGGGACTAAGGGAAGTGAAAGTTTCGTGCTCCAATTGGACGCTCTAATCCTTCAGCATCATCCTCAATTCCTCGACTGAGCGCTGTTCATCAAAGTAAACGACTTCCAGCGAATCAAAAAGTTCAGTATCCCCAGTTTTCTCCACCAATGGCAATATCTCACGATATGTCTCTACTGCTTTCTTTTCGGTTTCATATGCCTCGGCCAGCATCTCCTTGTAGTTTGAAGTGTGGACAATTGGAGTATCATCACGCTCCGTGATTGCTGTGCCATCTAGTTTGACAATGGCGGAACGGACGGTTGCGGCATGAGTGACCGATTCATTCACCTCATTGTTGAAATGGGCGGTTAGATGAAGCCTATGAATCCCAGAAACATACGCTGAGTAATGGGAATACAATGCTATTGCTCTGAGTTCCCACGCAAGTGCTCCATTCAGGGCATCCACGAGTTGCTTCTCCGACATTCCTGCTGCCTCAGTGTTTGAATGGTGGCGAGTCATTTCAACGCTCGCTTTTGACGGGGTTATAGATTAGCCGGAACATATGTGTCTTGGTCCTCTTTGGGAGGGACGTGGGTGCATACGAAGAACTGCTAGCGAGATTGAAAGATATTGACTTGATTGGGCAGATTGGGAGCCTCCTAAGTTGGGATCAGGAGGTTTTGATGCCCCCCAAGGCCGCACCATTGAGAGCGGAGCAGCTTGCATGGATCTCAAAGACGTCGCATGAGAGGCTCACTGACTCGAAGATTGGGTCTTTGTTGGAACAGCTTGAGTTGAGTGATGATCTTGATGAGATTCAGAGCGCCAATATTAGACTTGCAAGGGAGTCTTACGACAGAGCGACCAGGTTGCCAACAGAATTCGTCGAAGAGATGGCTAAGCACAGATCGAAAGCGCTTGTTTCTTGGACCGAAGCACGTCAAAAGGATGATTTCTCGATTTTCCGAGACGACCTTGCTATAGCAATCGAGCACGCACGAAAGAAGGCGGACTTCTATGGTTATGAAAACTTGCGATATGATGCACTTCTAGACTTGTATGAAAGCGGACTTACCGTGCAGAGGTTGGATCCGCTTTTCTCTGGTCTCAGGGACAACGTTGCCCCTCTAATTAGAGCAGTAGTAGACAGCGGGGATAGGCCCGATATGTCATGGGTAGAGAATAACACATGGGATCAAACTTCACAAGAAGAGTTGAGCCAGAGAGTTTCGGAAGCGATTGGCTTCGACTTCTCTGCAGGGAGGCGGGATCTGTCGACCCATCCTTTCTGTGGAGGCCCGAATCCAGATGATGTTAGATGGACTACTCGATACAGGGAAGACGAGCCCTTCGGTTCTTTATTCGGTTCGATGCACGAAACTGGACATGGTACCTACGAACAGGGGCGTCCAAGAGACTTTGATTTCCAACCTGCAGGAAAAGCGAATGGGTTGGGGATTCATGAGAGTCAGAGTCGTCTTTGGGAGAACCAAGTAGGCAGATCAAGGGAGTTTTGTGAATGGTCCCTTCCACTTTGGAAGGAGTGCTTCCCGGAAAACATGGAGGGCATTGGTTCCGATCAATTGTGGCAAGCAGTGAATATAGTAGAGCCTGGACTAATTAGGGTAGATGCCGATGAAGCTACTTACAACTTACACATCATGATTAGGTATGAGATTGAAAAACAATTAATCGAAGGTGAAATAGAAGTCGACGAATTACCTGATGCCTGGGATGAAATGTATCAAGAATACCTCGGAATAAAGTCTCCAAATCGGTCTCTTGGAGTTCTTCAGGATGTTCATTGGTCCATGGGAGCTATCGGTTACTTTCCCACATACACCCTGGGAAATCTATACGCTGCTCAACTACTTGAGTCTGCGAGAGAGGATCTGCCCACGTATGATGACCAGATTAGAAGTGGTGATTTCGGGCACCTTCTAGATTGGATGAGAAAGAATGTCCACAACAGAGGGAGCTTGGTGAAACCAGCAGAGCTGATCGAAGAGGTTACGGGCTCGAGCCCATCGCCCGATGCTTTCGTAAGGTATCTGTCTTCAAAGGTAGAGAGGTTGTACGGGGTAAGTGCTTGAGGTTCGAGAGAGGTTCTCAATGGATGTAGCAAATCTGGAGAGTTATTCCTCCTACGTTAGGGAAGTTGACGGCGAATGCGTGTTCGTTAGAGTTTGGAATAATTTTCTATTCTCGGGATCTAGGTCTGGGGAAGTTACATGTTGGGATTTCTCCAGTGGGGTGGAATTGTGGAGGTCTGTCTTTGAGGGCCCATGCTCAGATTCAGATTGTGATGATGAGGTGTTTTTCCTTACTGAGTCCGATAACGTTCACGCGATTAGGATGCATTCTGGCGAAGTTGACTGGAGCGTCAAATTGGAAGGTTCCAGCGACTTTGTTCGAATTTCTAATGGGTTTGTGTGGGTAACAACCTCTGTCTATAACTTTGAGATTCAAGACTATTCAGAGGGAGTTGTCTGGCAAATCGATTTTGAAGGGAGAGTTAGGAATAAGTGGGAGACTTTTGGCAGGGCCTGGTCATTATCGGATCAAGAAGGTAAATTGGTCTTGGGCCTCAGTCGCCCAAGATCTGGTTATGCAATAGTTTCTGAGAACGGGATAGACTATCCTGAATTGGAAAAACCACAGCCGGTGACTACTGGAAATGGTGGAGGGGATGTCCCCGTGGTACTAGGGCATAGCAACGGGTCGGTCTCAGAGATTGTTGACCATGTGGTGAAGACCGTTTCTCAAGTTGGGTCATCTGTTCGGGCAATTGACTACTTTGGTGGTTGGGTTGCTGGGATGGATTCTGGTGGCGTTTCTTCTAGCGAAGATTTTGGTTCTTGGTCGATTAATCTTGGTGGAATTATCGATGTACTCAGTTTTGGGCCATCGCTAGTTGCTGAGAGGGGGATTTGGGTACCCTCATGGAGGGATGGTAAATCTGTAATCTTCTTGATTAATCCCAAAGGAGGGAGTGTAGACTTGGAGATATCCCATCACTCTAGGATCGTATCTGTCTTCGGTGGTGAAGAGGTGATTTGCTTCGGTGATGATGCTGGTTGCGTCTTTGTATTGGAGGGTGATGTGCTTCGGCGACGCTTCTCCATGCCACTGAAAGAAATGGAAGATGGGAGTCGGAGTTCAGAGCTGCGAAGGAAAATACGCGGACTGCGCGGGGGTTAATTTGCAGTGGAAAAACACTTCCAAAGACCTTGATTTCCAGTGAACTGCGGCAATATTAGCGAAATGTTTATGAGCCACCCATAACCCTGTGTTCTTTGCCGCTCCGGGGGAGTGGTGTGAGGGCGCTTCGGCGCGACTCGCGGGCCACAAAAACCGAGCCTCGAAACCGAGGCGGTAGAACCGAGAAACGAAAGGATCTCGGGGAAAGGCTGGAGCGTCTGTGGACGCAAAGGTCGCGGCGAATAAATCGGAGGAACTGGAGGAAACGAAGGGGAGAGCGAGATAGGAGCTGAAGAGATACATGTGCGTAGGGGGCAGAGAATAATCCTGGGTCACATAAGTGGGGAACGAAGTGGAGAAAACTGGAGGAAACGAAGGGGAAGGAAGCTGAGGGAAACGCTGGGCAACAAGGGCGGAGAGATCCGTGGAGAAGCCAGTATCGAGACGTGGAAGGAAAAGCGGAGACGAAGTACCTGAAACGGATGCGGCGAAAGAGGGGGAGATCTCTCAAGAGTCGGAAAATGGCGAAGGAAGAGCATGAAGTTCCGGAGTCATCTACCCGGGGAAACCCGGGCCTTCGGGCCCGGGGGACACCCGGACCCTGCGGAGTTAACAGGGGGGGAAGCTCCCCCATGTGCGGAACCCCCTGTTGCTCCCACCTGA
>CAYFGC010000021.1:0-17926 GCA_964342625.1 uncultured Candidatus Poseidoniales archaeon
GAGATTTGTGCCTTGTAGAGGAAGTAGTACATTGCAAAGAAGACTGCAACATTGAAGCAGCCCACTGCACAATACATCACATATTCACGGAGAAGTTTGCCCCAGGGGTAATCCTCGCTGACTAGAATCATCCCACCCCTATCCACTCGGAGAGGGTGTGGGCGATATGAACGGGTACGTCGTCGGCTAGGAGGCCTGGTCCCTTTTCCTCGGCTGCCTTGGAGCCAGCCTCCCTGAGAACCGCGCAAGCAAGCCTCGCTGCAGGCCAGGGAGCCATCCCCTGGGCGAGTAATCCGCCGATTGTGCCTGCTAGAAGGTCACCCGTCCCCCCCACCGCCATCCTGGGATGTCCCCCGGTAGCGTAGCAGTGCCTGCCTTGGGGTCCGAAGATCTCGTCCTCGTGCCCTGTAATCACTATCGCGGAGTCCTCTTCGATGCAGTTCTCCAGGGCTTCCCTGGGTGTTGTTCCAGATAGCCATCTCTCGGCCTCGTTAGAATGGGGGGTTGCGACTCCTATGAGGCCGGTTGGCCATTCTCCTTCCGGGAGGGCCGAAATCGCGTCCGCATCGATCACCATTGGGATTGACTTGCTGACTGAGATGGTGATGAGCTGCCTGACGGCATCCATGCTATCGACCTCCCTCCCTATCCCCGGGCCGACTACGATCGCATCAGGAGCCCTGCCGGAATCAATGAGTTCTGACAACGAGGATACTGATTCAGGAGTGAGGAATTCATCGTCTGGGAGTTCCTCCGGAATCAGGCTAGATGGCCATTTCGACCTGCTGGACGCTAGTCTGGGCATTGCAACGTGAACCAAGTCGCATCCGCTTCTCGCTGCCGCCATTCCCGAGAGGAGTGGGGCTCCGTGATATGGCCCTCCACCCACTACGAGTAGCCTGCCTCTGTCTCCCTTCCTGGCTTCCGACTCCATTGCGGGGTAACGGAGGGCGTCTCCTACTCCGCAGTTCCTGACTTCATCCGGCCAAGGCAGTTCTGAGACCACTATTTCTCCGCACCCGGATTCAGACATCCCCAACTTGGGGGAGTGGAATGTCACAGTGAGAACGGGCTCCAGTGAGTCTGCGCCACCCAAGCCAGTTGGGATGTCGCAGGAGATCACCGGCAAGCCCGTTGAAGCGGCCCAAGTAGTGATCTCCCTAATCGGGGATCTCAGTTCCGCCCCCTCGCCCGAGCCCCCCGCCCCAAGGAGGCAGTCGACGATCAGAGTCCAATCTCCATCCGGCATTTCCGGCCAGACGTGTATTGTCAATTCCTCGGCCGCCATCTGCCTAACACGCGAAGACGTCTCCGTTTTCGATGATGCGTGGCTTGACAATACAGAGACCCGGTTGCCTGCGAGGGACTCTGAGCAAGCAGCCACGAAGCCGTCGCCCCCATTGTTCCCGGGCCCGCACAGGAATAGTACCCCATCTCCTCCCGAAATCTTCGCAACCTCTTCTGCCAGGGCCTCTCCTGCATATCTCATTAGCTCGAACTCGTCCACACCGAGACTGGATGCGTTGGCGTCGAAAACCGCGACCTCTTCCCAGTGCATCGCCCAGCGGGCTCCCTCGCCGGCTCCATTCATCTTCCAGCCTCAAGCCAGACCCAGTTCCTCTTTTACGTGGTCTGGAAGCTCTTCTCCCAATTGGAAGATGTGGGGGTCTGAACCTCCCGGGAGGTTGTCGATAGGGACTTCCGCTCCCTCGGGGACGTTTCTGAACAACGGCCTTGAGATCAGCACCTTGTTGAATCCGATGAAAAGGGAAGCTGTTACCCCCCAGAAGAGCAGGATTATGGAAATCCCATGGGGGTTAGCCGGGTTCCAGGGGTCATCGACGTTGGCGAGGAGGTCGGCGAAGTAGGAGAGCATCAGGACGGAGAACATCAGTGGGAAGCCGAGGTAGATGATGTAGTCCCACCAGCGTCCTATCCACCAGTCGTTGTCTCCGGTGTTGATGTAATCGTCACGGAAGGCAGAGACTCCGTGATCCAGATAGTCCCTGAAGCTGAATCCCTCTATCCCGTTTTCGCTCTGCCATGCCTTGTACCTGGACCAACCGTACTTCCAGATGGTATATGCCATGAACAGGCCGCTGAACATCAGGCCGTAACCCCAGATGTGGTCTTGCACCTCTAGGAACTGAGGGAAGGCTACTCCGGTTGAGGGGTCGATCTTGATCCACAACATTGCACTGGGGATTCCGAATAGGAATATAGCGAGGCCTGTCAGGGCAACGGACCGCGAGCGGTCGAAGCCGTGATCGACGAAGTTCCTGACACATAGCTCGACAGTCGAGATCATGGATGTCAGGGCAGCGAAAGATAGCGCTAGGAAGAAGATGGCGACCATGGCCAGTTGCACGACTGGTCCGCCCGGTGCCTGAGCGAAGACCTCGGGCAGAACCAGGAAGGTGATCGCCGAGCTCCCCCCGCTCACCGCACCCAGTGGGTCGGAAGAAACCGAGAATACTGCCATCATTACCGTGAGCCCGGCGATTATGCTGATGCTGTTGTTCGCTAGGCACATTGTAGCTGCGTTGAGGGTTGTGTCCTCGTCCTTCCTCATGTACACGGAATATGTGATCGCCATGCCCATTCCTGCAGAGCACGACCAAGCAGATTGAGAGAGGCCGTTTATCCAGGTCTCGGGCTGGACGAGGTACTCCGGCTGGATGCTGAACATGTAGATGAATCCGTCAAGTGTACCGTCCTTGACGTCCATGACGAATGAAAGGAACAGGGCAGTGAAGAGAAGTACGAAAAGCGACACCATCAGAGTCACGTTTGCCTTCTCGATCGCCTTTGCACCGCCCCAAATTGCTGCCAAGGTGATCATAACCGTAATCATCTGGAAGAAGATTACCTGCTCGGGGGACTGTAGGAATGTGTTCCAGACCTCGATCGTATCCACCTCTTGGGAGAGGCCTCCTCTGATGGCAATCTGGAAGTAGTTCAAGCACCATCCAGTGACCACAGCGTAGTAGAATCCTATTGCACAGTTTATCCATGCGGTCCAGAGTCCCATCCATGCGAACCTTCGACCGGCAAATATCCGGAAGGTCCCAACGGTACCCACCCTGCTTCTCTTCCCCAATGCGAACTCGGCGATTATCAGAGGGACGGACCAGAGGAATAGGAAAATCAACCATGGAACGAGGAAAGAACCCCCTCCATTGGCCCCCACCATCCGCGGGAATCTCCAGATGTTTCCAGTTCCGATGGCAGCCCCTATGGTGGCGAAGATAAGTCCCAACCTACCACTGAACTGATCGCTTGACTTTTCTGTCTGCGAATCCAAAAATATCCCCTCACTCGCCCTTTCCGGATTCGATTACAACGGAGCTAGGAATTTCTTCTGGAGGCATTCCAAGAATGCTATCTTCCTCTGAGAACATCTCCCTGAGTGTGAAACCGAGTCCTCCCCAAACGAATGTGGCAATGACCAGGAACATCAGGATGCTCAATATGGCGTCACCGAAGCCAGCCCTGTATGGGATGGACAATTCGTAGTAGTTCCCGCCTTCCTGCACGGTAGGGTAAGTGAAGGGGAAGGCACCATTGGTGGTTCCAAGCATAGCCTTGTACTGGATCTTCCCCACCGAGGTGTCTGGGAGCGGGACGAGCCCAACCAATTGGGTTCCGTTTGATCCGTCCAGCAACGTGCATTGCTCGGAAGTCTCGCTAAACCCGGACATCTGCCACGGGACCTCTACCCAGTCGGTCGGACCGAAGTCGTTCTGTTGCCTGGTGGGTTCCACGAATCGCCACATCAGGTGCGACCTTTCCACATCTGGGGTGAAGGGGAACATCGGGTCTAAGCACAGACCTACGGGAATGTCTCCTTTGGAGGGGACATCGACATCTGTTGGTTCCTGCAACCACTGTGTGGCGGTGGTGTTCTGAATTCCCACTATTGCCCTGTATTGGGGGTCATCTGCCATCTCGACCATGTAGAATGGAACGCCCAGGTTTCTGACAGAGATGTGGGCGATGTCCTCTGGCAGCTCATGGAATGCGTTACCGATTTCCATCGTGTAGCAGTACGAGTTGTGGACGCCGTAATGCCAGTCGCAGAAATCCCCCGTGGTGGGATAGAGGTCTGATGATTGCATTGCCGCGTAATCAGTCATCTGGCCCATCACCTGTCCGTGGTAGACCAGATACTCATCATCCGGTGTGTAGCAGTCAGTGCAGTGCCCCCAAGGCCAGAGAACAAGCTCGGAGTAGGAGTGCCATGTCAAAGTCGACTTGAACTCCGAGGCCCCATCCTCGTTATCGTCGTTCATCTCGGTCATATCCTGAATGAATTTGGTCTCTGGCTCGCTGTTTCCGCCCATCCAGTCCTCGTCGACAAGCCCGTCCGCATCGTCGTCTTTGCCATCCACATGATCCTCGTTGAGCCGTCCGTCCTCGTCTTGGTCGACCGTATCCACGGGACCGTTGTACACGTCGTTGTTTGGCCCTTCTGCATAACAGAATCCTGGGAAGAGGGGGCCAGTGGCACCGAGCGGTGCGCCCCACTCGAACTGGTAGTTCCTGTTCAGGTCGACACCATCGCAACCTGGGTCAACGGATTCGTCCACATCAGGGATGGGAGTTACGCCAGTATGGGTGTTGTCACGAAGGTTCTTCCTCCATCCGCTCCGATAGCAGTTCTCCCAGGCTGTCTCCCCACAGTACTCCTCCCTGTCGTACCTGTTTCCGTCAACGTTGAGCATTGGGATGAGGTATATCTCCCGGGTATTGACCATGTCGGTGATGAATTGCTCGCTGAAGTCCTCGTCCACGCCAAGGTCGCCCGGACCACAGGGGTTTCCATCCCCGTTGCTGTCCTGGAAGGACGCGTTTAGACCCAGACAGTCCCCGTCGTTGTCGATCCCATCCCAGCCGTCCTCGTCGATGAGTCCGTCTCCATCGTTGTCGATCCCTGCCTTGCCGTAGTAGTATGCCAGTGTCTCCAGGAAGAACATGGGCACCTGAACTGACATCCACTCTCTGGCGTGGTGATTGCCCACCAGCATTACGTCGGGACGGTCGGCGTAGTTTCCGTCGTCTCCGATGAAATCGTTATACTCGCCTCCACGGACGTCGGCAGTGATTTTCATCCATGGGCTGGGGTGGTTGTAGTACCAGCCCTGGTAGTCAGTCGAGCTGGTGATCTGCCCCCTGGCGTTCATTCCTCCTAGCAGCCCTTCGTGGAACTGGAGGAAGTCAGGGTAGTAGGCGGCTAGGGTCTGCATCCTCTGTTTCATCGAGAAGTAATCGTGATACTCCCTGAACTGAAGTTGTTCGGAGTCGCCATGCGGCCCCCATGGGAAAATCTGATTCACGTATTCGGTCGACCATGTTTCTTCTGGAGAGGTTCCAGTTTCTGGCTCCTGTGCTTCTGTGACTGGTGCAAGAGCAACTGGAGAGAGCATGCTTAGGAGGAACGGTAGGAGCATGGCAGCGACAGGGGCACCGGGATTGGAATTCGCATTTCTACGCGAAGTGAAAGCGTCCTGACCAGTCATGCTATTTTTTGCGGAGAAACCCTAGGTATTGAATCGCACGGACAGCGGTCCGTAGGACCGGGATGACTTTTTGGGGTGGACCTCCTCGGAAAAATCATGACTATAGGGTCTGATATTGCAAAGAATTTGACTGGAGAGGAGTTGTTTTACGGCTTCTCAACACTTGGCATGGTGTTCCTTGTCATCCTAATCGGGACTTCCATTTCTGCAGGATTGGTATCCAGAAGGGTTCTCTTCCCACGAATAATGGACGTTTTCTCCAAAACAGACAGAATCGATGGGAAGACGCTGTTCGCACCGAGATCTCTTGGATGGATGATTGGTTTGCTACTGATGTGGCAGTCTGTAGACTGGGTACTGCAGAACGTAAGTGCGGCAGACGGGGAGTACATCTGGGATAATGCATTGATGCATGATGTCGGACAGATATGCAGGGCCGGGTTTGTCATTCTCATGCTAATCGCAGCATACAGGCTGGTTGACTACTTGGATGCGTTCATAGTCGTAGAGGGGGACAATATGGCAGCAAGGAGGTCCCTTGCCAGTGTTGCTGAGGCCATAGGAAGAATGGCTGTAGTGGTCGTTGGGGTCTTCGTTTTGGCTGGGCTAGTGGGATTGAATCTCAACGGCATGATTGCAGGTCTGGGAATAACTGGTCTGGCACTGGCTCTTGCGGCGAAGGACTCGGTTGCAAACATCTTCGGAGCCATTTCGATTATCATCGACCAGCCTTTCAATGTCGGAGACTGGATTATAGTGGAGGGAGTCGAGGGCGAGGTTATTACCATTGGACTGAGGACTACAATGATCAGAACTGGCAACGACACCATTGTCACAATTCCAAATTCCAACATCACCAACTCGCCCGTGGAGAACTTCACGATGAGGAGATTCAGGAGGATTAGGCCCTCGTTTGAATTCGAGGAGGATAGCAATCAGGGTGATCTGAAGAAATTCTGCGACTCCCTGTGTGAGCAGGTGCTTGCAGATCCTAGGGCAACCAAGCATGGAGATTCCTGGGTTAAAATCACAAACAGCCTCCCTCCTAAGATTACAGTCTCGTGCAATTTCTACTGTGAGTCCAGTTCGAATATCCAAAGGGAATTCACTGAGGATATTCTGCTAATGGGCAGGGCTAGGGGACTGGAGTGCAACTTGACTTTCCACGAGCCTAGGCGTAGAGCCAAACTCTAGGTGTTTGTCTTGGCAAGGCTAATCCTAATCCGTCATGGGCAATCTGTTTGGAACGCTGAGAACAGGTTCACTGGGTGGACTGATGTTGATCTATCGGAAAAGGGAGTTGAGGAGGCCGAGGAAGCTGGCAATGAGCTAAGGGATCAAGTGATTGACATAATCCATACAAGCGACTTGATTCGAGCAAAGAGAACCGCGGAAATTGTCATTCGGGCTAATGTCTCCTCGAAGGACACGGTGACTAAGTCGGACTGGAGATTGAACGAGAGGAATTACGGAGCCCTACAGGGATTGAACAAGGCTGAGACTGCAGAGAAGCACGGGGCAGAACAGGTCCGGATTTGGAGGAGGTCTTTCGATGTGGCGCCACCTGAGGGGGAGAGCCTGGAGATGACTGCAAAGAGGACGATTCCATACTTCGAAGAAGAGATCCTTCCGGACCTTGAGTCAGGTGAGAGTGTCCTAGTTTCTGCCCACGGAAACTCCCTGAGGTCAATTGTAATGCATATCGAAGGGATCTCCCCCGAGGACATAGTTTCATTCGAGATTCAGACTGGAGTTCCTAGGTACTACGATTACTCCAATGGGGAACTCAGCCTAATAGATTGAATGGGATCTCTGGTGACGGAGACATACGCCGATAAGTTAGCATCAGAGCTGCGCTGGCAATTATGAAAAGCGAAGGTACGAAGATTTCCTGTGAAGAGGGCGGGAAAGTCCGGTAAATTGAGGTTATTCCGAAGAATCCGGCCATAATTGACAAGGCGCCTATGGTCCTGTTGTTGAACATCTTCTTCTGAAAACTAGGGACGTAGGCGATTAGTCCGACTGCAGGCTCGGGGGCTCCCGATTGATTGGAAGTAGCCTCAATCACGTCCAATAGGCACTGCTCGTACTCCCAGATGGCAAGACCACCTCGATGAGAGTAAAACACGTTATCAGATGCCCACTTGCTGGGAGCTGTTTCTCTCCACCCCTCTATCAGCGAGAGTCTCAGACCGACGATGTCGAAATCTGTTCCTGAGGAATAGTGGAGCCTTGATAGGTCGTGAATTAACGATGCGAGGTCCCGGATTGCTGGAAAACCGCAATTCGGTGGATGTAGGGCATCGGATAGTCGTGGTCTGCCGATTCTAACAGAGCCGTCGCTGAAGTCTTCCAGCCTAACGTCCCCTATGCAGAGCATGCATTCTGAGTCTCTTGAGTATGGTGCCCTCCAAATGGAATGGGCATTGAGTGCCTCCTCCAATCCAGAAACCCTGGAATTCCATCTATTCGGGTCTGCAGGTGTGACTCTGATTCCCTCGACATGCGTATGCACCGACCCTAGCTGCCTGCCACAATCCCTCAGTATCTCTTCCGCATCGTACTTCGAGCCGTTTTCTAATACGTCAAGAAGAAGTTCTCTGGAGTTGGTGCTTTGGCCAACTTCCTTCCTAATGGAGATGACTTCGGAACCGTTCCAGGAGTAACCACCACAAGGCATTTCACAGGACTTCGGGTATGATTTGACTCTCTTCCTGAGTAAACCATCGGATCCCCATGGAAGGAACTCAGCCACCCATTCAGTCTCGGAGGTCAGGTGCGCAACAGGGCCTCGAACATGGTCAGAAGTCGAAACTTGAACTATGGATTGAGGATCGGGGACCTCCCCCCAAGAATCCAGTTCGGAAACAATCTCGATCCAATCAGACGGCTCGGTCAACTCTGAGGGGTGAATCATAGAGCATGATAGTCCAGATAGCGGTCCCCTTCCCGAGAATTCTATGATCTCGAACCCGCTTGGGGCGGTTTCGCTGTGCTCAATCTGAGGCAACGCCCCCGGTCTCCAAGATCCTACTCCCTCCGGCATCTCCTCTCGGGACTAGGAAGAGGTTCAAGGCTTCATTGAATCGGTCTGCGAAGGCTTGAATCGTAATGGCCCAAGCGAACACTGTGGACCAGAGTAGCGCAGAAATCCCGATTGCGGTGGACATGGATGGCACCCTGATCCTAACTGACATGAGTTGGGTGAGTATCAAGAGGGTCATTCTGAGGCGTCCATGGTCCATCGTGGGGATGCTGGCAAAGGAGTTCACTGGGAAAAGGGCTCAATGGAAGAGGGACTTGGCCGAGAGGTTGGTTTTCGATCCTGCTGAATTGGAGTATCACGAGGGTTTTCTTGATTGGCTGACAGGTGAGAGGGCCAAGGGGAGGACGTTGATTCTAGCAACTGCTTCTGATAGGATTATTGCGGAGCAAGTAGCTGGTCACGTAGGCCTATTCTCTGATGTAATGGCATCTGACTCGACGTTCAACCTTAGAGGCGAGAAGAAGGCCCAGGCGCTGGTTTCGAGATTCGGGGAAGGAGGGTTCGCATATGCAGGCAACAGCAAGCACGACTTGCCAGTTTGGGAACGCGCAGGAGAAGTGATTGTTGTCAATCCGGAAAGGGGTCTTCTAGACAAGGTCGGGGATACTGCTGACATAATTTTCGAATAGGGGCAACTCTGGTTAGTTGTCTTAACGTCGGTACTCCCCCGAGCAGCTATGGCAAGGAGGGGGAAGCGCCTTGGTCGGGGTCTCGATGCCGTTGCAAAGCGCCTTCTGAGGTACAGGGTCTTCTCCATTCCTGCACGTTTTGCGTCCAACTCTTGGTTGGCTTGGAGTTTCGTCTCGAGATTGGACAGAGTCCGTGCGAGGAGGAAGCGGGATAGGGTCGCCAGTGGTGAGATGCCCAAGCACGTCTCCATCATCATGGACGGCAATCGGAGGTTCGCTTGGAGTCTGAGTCTAGGTACCGAGATTGGTCACAGGCATGGAAAAGATAAGCTGAAAGAAGTGATGGACTGGGTACTTGACCTAGGTATACCCCACCTCACTGTCTACGCCCTTTCCACGGAGAACCTCTCTAGCAGAGATTCGGACGAGTTGGATGCCTTGTTCGACTTGTACGTAGCTGGCCTAGATGAAATAGCCGAAGATGAGAGGATTCACTCCAAGGAAGTCCGAGTGAGGGTTGTCGGTAGGACTGAGGATCTCCCTGGTAGGGTTAATCGGGCAATAGAAAACGCACAGGATAGGACCAGTCAGTACTCCAAATTCACCTTCACTGTTTGTCTTGCATATGGTGGTAGGGAGGAGATAGTGGATGCGGTGAAGGGAATTGCTGCCGATCATGCTTCTGGGAACCTGGATCTCGAAAGGATCGACACAGCTGAGATTTCAAATCGACTTTACGATGCTGAGATTCCAGATCCAGATCTGGTAATCAGAACTAGTGGGGAAGAGAGGGTCTCGAACTTCCTTCTCTGGCAGATTGCATATTCTGAGTTGTACTTCACTGACGTTCACTGGCCCTCATTCTCGAAGTCGGATTTGTACGATGCGATAGAAACCTATCAGATGAGGAGGAGGAGGTACGGTGAGTGAGGGGTTTCGGAACCCATCACTGGCTGTGGATGCGATTTGCCTCAGGGATGATGGTGCAGAGGTCCTCCTAATCAGGAGAGGTCATGCTCCGTGGGAAGGGAAGCTCGCCTTCCCCGGTGGTTTCGTCGACTATGGGGAGGATCCTGAAATCGCAGTACTGAGGGAACTTCTAGAGGAGACTGGGGTAGAAGGACGGAATCCACAACTGTATGCTGTGAAAGGCAGTCCGGATAGGGACCCTAGGAAACACATAGTTTCAATATTCTACATTATCCATGTTGACGGAGAATCTGAGCCCGAGGCCGGAGACGATGCCGCAGAAGCAGAATGGGTGAAGATGAATAGCGTCGTGTCGGAAGATATTGCTGGGGACCACTTCGATATAATCGAGCAACTTCGCAAGTAAGCCTAAACACGGAACCTCTTGGCAGTTGTATGAGCAAGAAACTGGAGATTGACACTGGAGAGCCGAAACTAGGACCCTATACACCTGGAATTACCGTCAAAGACCACATCTGGCTATCTGGCCAGATTGCAGTAGATTGGGGCGATGACATAGAATCCCAGACATCTGGGGTTCTTGCTAAAATCGATGACTTGCTTGCTGCGGCGAACAGCTCCAAGGCCGACCTCGTCAAGGTGACCATCCTGATGACTGACATTGATTTCTATTCTAAGATTAACGAGATTTATTCGGATTGGCTAACTGAAACAATCCCCCCTGCCAGAGCTGCCTACGAAGTGCCAAAACTCCCGGGTGGAGCACTAGTGGAGATTGTTTGTGAGGCATTCAGGAATTCGGGAGAATACAGCACCGATTTCACCGCAGAACTTGAGGAGGCCCTGGTATAGTGAAAATTGATGATATCATCGTGAAAAGGTTCGAGTCCCCGGATGAGGTCAGGGTATTCGAGAAGGGCAAGTTCGAGGTTGTTCACTTCGAGGGTATGACGATAGGAAGGGCCACTTACTACCCAGGGTGGAAGTGGTCAGAGGATGTGTCCCCTATTTCCGGATCTGATTTCTGCGAAGTCGAGCACTTGGGAATGGTCGTCTCTGGAGTAGCGACCTGTGCTTTCAAAGATGGAGAAGTCCACGAGTTGAGGGCTGGTGACCTTTTCTACATAGGACCAGACCCCCATGACAGTTGGGTAGTTGGTGACGAGGATTACGTGTCCCTGCATTTCCATGGGGCAGAGAAATATGCAAAGTGAAATGTTTCTATACATTTGCAATAGCGATAGTAGAATGGGGTGGTTTGAATGAGCGTTTTCAAGGCTTATGACATAAGGGGGATTGCCGGGGATGAGTTGGATTCTGAATTCTCCGAACGCCTAGGAAAGGCCATTGCTACTCATCTTGAAGCAAAATGCGTCTCGGTAGTGAGGGACATTCGAGAATCTAGTCCCAGTTATCACAAGGCATTCGTAAGCGGACTCAGGTCGGCAGGAGCGGATGTGATTGATCTGGGGGTCTCCACCACAGGGGTCCTGTACAGGTCAACGGTCGATCTTCCCGTAGATGTCGCTGTAGCAATTACCGCTAGCCACAACCCACCTGAGTACAATGGTTTCAAGATCTGCCAGGGAAAAATGCCACTAGGTGGAGAGGCCCTGCAGGACATCAGGAGGACCTTCGAGGCTGGTGATTTCAGAACCGGTGATGGTTCTTACCAGGATATGGGTGACTACGAGGATTCCTACATTGAGTCAATTGTGGATAGCGTTGGTGATCCCTCGAGAAAGGTCAAGGTAGTTCTTGACTGTGGAAATGCCGTTCCTGGCCCGCTGGCCCATAGAGCCCTTGAGAGGCTAGGGGTGGAAGTTATTCCAATCTACTGTGACTGGGATAACTCGTTTCCAAACCACCCTCCCGACCCAACTAGGAAGGAGAACATGGTTGATCTCGGAAAGGCAGTGGTCGAAAGCGGTGCGGAGTTCGGAATAGGGATGGACGGGGATGGTGATCGCTTGGGAGTAGTGGACGAGAATGGTAATTTTATTCATCCTGACAGGCTTATGGGGATATTTGTCAAAGACGTGTTGGAGAATGTCGACGAAGGTGCTTCTGAGGAGGAGAGGACCGTCTTCTACGATGTCAAGTGTAGTATGGCTCTGGAGGAAGCGATTCTCGGGTTCGGAGGAGTTCCCAAGATGGTCAGGACCGGTCACACTTTCATGAAGTTGGAGCTTAGGGAGAATCCTGGTTCGCCCATGGCGGGAGAGATGTCTGGCCACTTCTTCATGAATGATCACTGGGATGGTTTTGACGATGCAATATACAATGCTGCTAGGCTTCTTGAAATCGTTAGCAGGAGCCCCGCTCCAGAACAGGGAGGAGTCAGGTTCTCCGAAAGGTTCGGATTCATGCCCGAGTATCCCTCGACTGACGAGGGGAAGGTCCCGTTGATCGGGGAGAGAGAGGTTGTGATGGCTGCTGTTAAGCAAGCTTATGCTGATATGGAGTTCTCGGAAGTCGATGGAGTCAGGGTCAGATACGAGCGGGGTTGGTTCCTCTGTCGACCAAGTAACACAGAGCCGATATTGGTGATGAGGGCTGAGGCTAAGGATCAGTCTGCCTTGGACGAAATTCTATCGGATATAGAAGATAGGATAGGGCATGTGGCCGACATTGGCAAGCTAAAGTGAGTCGCTAGGCAGCACACATCGGACTAACCGATTCTCTTATCCCAGAATCTAGGGTGGGCGCTTCGCTGCCACTGTAGCTTAGCCTGGTAGAGCGTCTGATTCGTAATCAGAAGGCCGAGAGTTCGAATCTCCCCAGTGGCTCCATCATCGTGCCAGTCCAAGGCTCCCCAAGTGATCGCTATGCTTCCTGCAGGAGTCTTTCAGGGATGCGATCACGGGCATTGGTTCGCCGGAGAGGAAACTCATAGTTGAGCCTCCTCCCGTACTGTTGTGAGAGACAAGATTGGCGGCGCCCCTGCTGTTCACCAGAGCACTGGTGTGCCCACCTCCGATGATTGTCATGGCATCGGTCTCTGTGCACATATTGAGGATCTCTATCGTTCCGAAAGCAAATTCTGGAAGTTCGAAGTACGACGCTGGGCCGTTCCATAGAATGCATCCCGCATCTTCCACTAGTGGTTTGAGTGCCCTGAGTGTCTCTATTCCGACATCGTATATCGGGTCCTCGGAAGGTAGGTCGTCGATGGATAGTGGCTTTCTCATTCCATCAGACTCGACGGCCACGTCAACCGGGAGGAATGCCTTCTCCGGATGCTCCGATAGTATCCTCTCGGCCATCTCCCATGCTATTTCGAAGTCGTCACCAAGCGAGTTCCGGATGAAATCCCTGTTTCTCTCCCCGATGTCATTGCCATCTACCCAGAGCATCAAATTACCAGTGACTCCGACAAAGGCTATCCTGTCAACTTCCCCCTTTGAGATGAGGTTCAAAGCCACCCTGACCGAGTCGTCGCATTTTGCCCCTCCGAGGATTGCTAGATACGGGCTTGGAGGATCATTCAATGCCGTTCTCAGGCTGCTGATCTCCTTCTCCATCAGAGTCCCTGCGATACAAGGTAGCGAGTCGGTAAATCCCGTCAGGGTTGGTGATCTTCGGTGAGCTGCTGCAAATGCATCCGTGACGAATACATCTGAGACAGAAGAGAGCCTGGCTACAATGTCAGTATCCTCGGTATCCTCGTTTGAACCGTACTTCACACCATACTCCTCCTCGTTCCCCCTGACATTGTCCAGGAAGATGATGTCTCCATCTGACATACTCTCAATCTCCTCCATCGCCTGATCACCACAGACATCCGGTACGAATTTTATTGGCCTCCCCAGAATCTCAGAAAGCCTATCGCAGTGCCTAGACATGCTTGTGAAGTCGGATTTGCCTGGTCTCGACTGGTGTCCCATGATAACCACCTTTGATTGCTCGAGGGCCCGAAGGGTCGGGACCACGCCCCTTAGCCTTCCATCGTCAAGCAGCCTTCCTGAAGATGGTTCTAGAGGGGAGTTGACATCAACTCTGTAGAGAACGGTCCTCCCTTTCAGGTCAACGTCTTCGAGGGTGAGGACCCCTTCCACGTGCCCTCCACAAGGAGGGTGGTTTTGGCCGTTTTGGATGACTTTCTGGATCTTTTTGACCCAAAAATCCTTTCTGTCATGGCAATCCAAGACCGATTGTGGAATGGGATACATCGACACTAGTCGGGCCAGATGGGGAAGACTGGAGAGTGCCCGTATCGGAGTTGGAAGACAGGCAGAGGAGGATGTCAATTGCCTTGGCGGGGGAAGGAATCGAGTCCGCTTACATCGAGGACCCCGTTGAGCTGTACTGGCTCACAGGAGGCCGTCAGAACTCAGCCATTCTCATTGGGGCCGAGGGCACCGACATACAAACCAGGCATCTAGTCCGCAGATCGGTTGCGAGAGCCGCATTCGAAGGGGGGGCGGACGACTGCCCCCACCTGACTGAGAAGCACCCTAGGATGGGGGAACTGTCTAGCATGTTGGCAAAGTTCGGATGCGTTCAGAGGCCTGCTATGACCGGGGCAAAGGTACCCCAGAGCCGATGGAGTTTCATCAATGGGAGAATGGAAGGGCTGGAGGGCCCTTCTCGCGATTGCACGAATACCCTATTCGGACTGAGGGAGGTGAAATCGGAATGGGAGTTATCGATGATCCGAGAGAGCGGTGAGATCAATCACTCCATGTTCGAGTCTATCCGCGAATCCGGGGGCACGGGGAAAACCGAGTTGGAGATGGCCGGTGTTGCTGAAGACGTCAGCAGGGCTTCTGGGTTCGGAGGGAGCATACGGATGAGGAAGTGGCCGATGGACTGCGACAGGGTGGTAATCGCGTCAGGTAGCTCCGGAAGGGTCCCCTCTTTCTTCGACTCTGCTGTCGGTGGGGTTGGCGGGAGTCCGATTTCCCCCCTTGGGGCCGGGTTCTCCAAGGTCAAGGAGGGCGAGCCGGTTCTGATTGACATCGTGCACGTCCACAGGGGGTATGTTTCCGATTGCACCAGGATGTTCCATTCTGGGCATCTAGCGGAGGAATGGCGTAACAGATTGGATGACATGATCGAGATTGGGTCGATAGTAAGGGAAACCCTAGGCAGGGGGGAGGACTGCTCTAGAGCCTGGATGTCGGGAAGGGAGGCCGCCGAGGAAATGGGCCATGGTGAGAACCTGATGGGGATTAGCCCTGAACAGGCCAGCTTCCTGGGACATTCTGTTGGGTTGGAGCTTGACGAGACCCCGGTCGTTGCAGATGGTTTCGATAGGCCCCTCGAATTGGGAGGGACCATGGCAATAGAGCCGAAGGTGATCCACGAGGAAGGGGCGATAGGGATCGAGGACACCTGGTCCAGGACCGCTGAGGGAATGGAATGCCTTACCTCGGGCGATAGGCTCCCAAGTTTGATTCAGTGGTAGACATGAGTGAGGCCTCCGGAGCAGTCCATAGAAACGTGGCTAGGACGCTTAGGAAGAGGAACGACCCCCATGGGAAGCCGATCATCGACCCATCGATTCTGAAGGGCGTGGAGATAGATGATGCCGGAATCGTGGAGCTATGGATAAGGCCGAGCAACCCTCATTGCCCCTGTTGCCTCGATGACCTGATCGAACTCAGGGGAGTCTTGAGGAAGCAGCGAGGCGTTCTCGCATGTCATATCGAGATTGTTGGCATCCCTCAGTCAGACAGATGGACGGCAGCAATCAACGAGTAGAGGCTGATTGCGAGTCAAACCAAACATCGACAAGACCGGGGAGGATCTCCCCTGCCTTTCCTATGTGCACCTCGTCGAAATCACCGCCATTGATTGGTATCTCAAAGTTCACCAGGATCGAGCGAGCGCCGCAAGAGTTTGCCAGATTCACCAGGCCTGCAGCAGGGTAGACGTGTCCGGAGCTCCCGATGACGATGAAAACGTCGCAATTCTCGACCTCTCTGTAGATCGAGTCCAGTTCCATGGGAATCTCGCCGAACCAGACTATGTCGGGCCTCATCATGGACCCGTTCGCACAGCAGTTGCAGATCACAAAGTCCTCTCCCAGGTCCCCCTCGTCCATCCTGACTTCGCTTCGGCCCGTCTCCTCGCAGCGAAGGGAACGAAGTCGTCCGTGCATGTGGATCACGGAACTGCTGCCACCCCTCTCGTGCAGGTCGTCGACGTTCTGGGTGATCAGGGTGAAGGACTCGGCTTTGGACTCCATCTCCGCGAGTGCGAGATGAGCTGGGTTGGGGTCGACTTCGAGCAACTGGTTCCTCCTCGCCTGATAGAACCTCCATACCATCTTCGGGTCCCTGATCCAAGCTTCGGGGGTCGCGACGTCCTCCACCCGGTGGTCCTCCCAGAGGCCGTCGTTGTCTCTGAAGGTCCTGACCCCGGACTCTGCACTGACCCCGGCCCCAGTGAGCACGACTATCCTCCCATCCAGAGCCATGCTAGCAACAAGAGCATGGAAAGTTGCATATACTTTCTTTCACAAAGTTAAACTTAGATGCAGTGGAAAAATGCCATCCGAATTTCGAAGCTGAAGCCAGATAAGCCGAGGATGGTTACCCTTGGCCTCAAGACCCTGATGATAGTTCATCACGAGGGGAAGTACCACGCCACTGAGGGGCTATGCAGGCACATGAGGTGGCCACTCGGGATAGGGGGGAAGGTGGTGGACGGGTGCATCAGGTGCCCCTTGCACCAAACGACCCACTGTCTGGATGACGGGAGCGTTGTGGACTGGTCTCCCTTCCCCCTTTTCCCTCTTTATGGAAGGATCCTGGGCAAGCTATCCAAGAAGAAGGACCTACCACTTTACGAGACTAGGGTGGAGGACGACTATGTTCAGGTTAGGATCTGACGCTAGCCTCTTTTTTTGGGATATATCGCTGCTCCAAAGACCATCGTAGCAGTGCCTAGTAACCCTGCGGCGGGTAGGGACTCAGTCCCTCCATCTTCATTGGGGATTTCTTCCTCCACTATAGTGAGAGGCTCTACGACTACGGTCCCAGTCATGCCGAACTCCTCATGAGGCTCACAGAGATACTCGTGGGTCCCGTTGGTACCGACTTCGAACTTGAACGAGTAATCCACATTCCTAGATGCATCCCCCGAGTCGAACAGACCGTCATAAGCTACCGCATTGTGGGCCAGAAGCTCCCCACTCCAGAAGAACCGGACCGAATCCCCCTCGGTAATGGTTACCGATTCGGGCGAGAAGCGCAAGTTGGTACTATCCACGGTGACGACGACCTCCTCCTGGGAGCTGGCTTGCTCCTCTATCGTACCCGTGGTTAGTACTGCCAAGACAAGTATGGCGATGGCTAGAAGAAGCCTCATATCCAATTCTGGATAATCTGACTATTTACACCTTGTTTAGCTTGGGCATTGAACTGCGATGGTTTTTTCAGAAGTATTTTCAACTCTGTCGATAATACCATCTCTCATGAGGCTATCAGCGGCGATGGTTGCGCTACTTCTACTGGCATCTATATCTGGTTGCACTTCATTCTTATCGGAGGATGAAATCGGTTGCCCTGACAACCCTCCCGATGGAGCGATATGTGCGGTAGAAGATTACGACTACATGATGACCGGAGTCGGGGCCGACTTTAGTGGAATGGACCTGAGTGGTGGAAACTTCACGGGAGCGATGCTGGTATATGCGAACTTCAGCGGGGCGGATCTGGACGGCGCCGACTTTGAAAGGGCGAACATCAGGGGCGCCGACTTTTCGGGTGCCGACATCTCAGGCGCCATCTTCAGAGGGGCGATTTACGACAGCGAGACCATCTGGGAGGGAGTAGTAGGCCAAGGCTGGGGCC